>JAHHUB010000228.1 GCA_020024175.1 Oscillospiraceae bacterium
CAATGCCTTTATTTCTTCAGGTTCTGCATCAACACCCAATATGATTTCAGCGGGATTTTCCGGCAAAAGCTGAAAAACTAAAAAAGTTGTCAGTGAAACCAAAAAAAGTGTTGCCAAAAGTCCGATTATTTTTCTTAAATAATAATTCATTTTATACCATCCGTTTGTAATAAAGACTGTGAAAAAATCCACAGTCTTTATTATAATTTATTATTTTACTCAAAATAAAGCTTTGAAAAATCATGGTAAATCAAAGGATAGAATGTATATCCTTTTAAATTCTTAACTGATGCAATAGTCAAATCAGGATCGCATATATATACTGAGGCCGCTTTTTCTGTCATCACTTTTTGAGCTTCCTTATATAGTTCCTGCTGTTTTGCCACATCTGTTTCCCTGGCAGCTTCCATTACATATCTATCATATTCCTTATCAGAGAAGTTTATAAAGTTCTTTTTAAAACCTGTTGTATATCTTATAAGAATATCATTGACATTGAGTTTACCGCCGAAAGCAATGATTGTACTTTGATAATCGGCTTTTTTATAAACTCTGTCAAGCCATGCTGCCCATTCTATAGTTTCTATTTCCACATTTATACCGATTTTTTTAAGCTGCTGAGCCACAATTTGAGCTGTATCCACATGCTGTACATAATTTCCGGGCACTGTAAGTTTCATATCAAAACCATTTTCATAACCTGCAGCTTTTAAAAGTTCTTTTGCTTTTTCAATATCATAAGTATAAATATTATCCAGCTTATCATTGTAATAACCACTTAGTACAGGGCTAAAGTTGGAATAAATCTTTGTGCCATAGCCATCAAAAGCACCTTTTATAATTTCATCTTTATCAATGGCATAGTTAATGGCTTTTCTGACTCTTTCATCATCAAAAGGTTCTACTTTATTATTAAGACCCAAAATTTGAACCATGTTTTGAGGAGATGAAATAATATCAAATTTATCTTTTAGGGTTTCAATATTGTCAGCCTTTATCATTGCCAAATCAAGCTGTCCTGATTTAAGTGCAGATACAATGGCACTGTAATCAGTCATAATAAATATTTCCACACCATCAATTTTAGCTCTTTTATCATCATTGTAATAGTTTTCATTTTTTTCAAAAACTACTTTTTGTCCCGGAACATATTCTGCAAATTTAAAAGGACCTGTTCCTATAGGAGTTGTTTCCTGTTCAGTATAGCCTTTTGGCAAAATAGGTTCAGTGTTAAATCCTAAAAATGGCGATGATTTTTCTTTCAATGTGATTTTAAAAGTTAAATCATCTACAGATTCATAGCTGTCAATAACTTCAAATTTAGATAAGAGAGGTTTACCGCTTTCTTTTCCTGTATAAGTATCATAGGAATAAATCACATCATCCATAGTCAATTTATTTCCATTGTGGAAATAAACATCATCTCTTAGATTAAATGTATAAGTAAGACCATCATCGGAAACATTCCAGTTTTCGGCTATACAGGGAATATACTCACCTTTTTCGTTAAAAGATACCAGTCCTTCAAATACATTCATCATAATTGCCTGAGTATCTCCGGCGGCGGATTTCCATGGGTCAAGGTTGTCCGGTTCAGATGCAATACATGTGCGTACAACCTTTTTTTCTGTGTTGGTATTTGTTTTGTTGTTTTCCTCAGAACCACAGCCTGTAAGAAAAGTTGCAACACAAATTACCACAGCAAGTGTCATCGCAATAATTTTTTTCATGTTTATACCTCTTTTTAATTTTTTGTTGTAAAACCAAAAAGTCATGATTTAATAGCTTTCCTGTCAAATTCCTGTATACACAGGTTCTCTGCAATTAGCTGTTTAAAGTCAATTTTTTACTTTATTAGTTTTACAAGTATATTTTATTCTTTTTGATAAAGTTTTTCAATACTTAATTGCAATATATAACAACTATATTAAAAAAACTCCGATTTAAACAAATTTTTTTGTAAATAACTAATTGAATTTTTACTCTTGTGGATGTATAATATAAATAACATTAAAAAATTATAATTAGGCGGTGATTTTATGGATGTTTTCAGCTATTTAAATAAAGAAGACATAAACAATATTTTAAATTCATTTACCAAAACCACAGGACTTAATGCTGCTATACAAAACAGTAAAAATACAGACTGGGCAGGAAATATAAGTTCATCAAATTTTGTGGTTTTTGAACCTCAAAATCTCTCTTATAAAAATGAAATAATCGGCACCATTAAAGTGGGAGTATCATCAAAAAACAATGCCGCAGACCAACATATCAAATCTTCTTCAGAATTTTTGGCAATGATACTTAACAATATTATTTCCAACACCTGTGAAAATGCTCAAAATAAAGAAACCCTTAAAAACTTTTCTGATAC
>JAHHUB010000229.1 GCA_020024175.1 Oscillospiraceae bacterium
CTTTCATTTTGGACAATACTTCAACTGTTAGAATAATTTTGATATATCTAACACTCTACTCTAAATACATTTTAACAAAAATGGGCAACCCCATCAAGAGATTGCCCATTTAATAATTCATCAGTTACTTTACTTATATAACCTATATACAGAGTAAATTTTTTAATACATCTTTGCACCTGCAGGAATATTGTTGTCAAGCTGAATGAGGTTAAGTCCTTCTTCATCACCTATATGGTGAATTGCGGAAATAATCATACCGCAGGAATCAATACCCATCATCTTACGAGGAGGCAAGTTTACAATAGCAAGAAGTGTCTTTCCTACTAAATCTTCAGGTTCGTAGTAGTTGTGAATACCACTTAAAATCACTCTGTCTTCACCGCTGCCGTCATCCAAGACAAATTTTAAAAGTTTTGATGACTTAGGCACTGCTTCACAAGATTTAACTTTTACTGCTCTGAAATCCGACTTTTGGAAAGTTTCAAAATCCACAAAATCCTTGAACAAAGGTTCAACTTCTATCTTGGAGAAATCTACCTTTTCAGCAGCATTTTTAGGAGCTGTTACAGTTTCTTTTGCTGCAGTAATATCGTTTTTCCTGTCAGTTCCGCCCATTGGTTTCATTGTGGGGAACAACAAAACATCTCTTATTGATGCACTATCTGTAAGGAGCATAACGAGTCTGTCGATACCAATACCGATACCACCTGTAGGAGGAAGACCGATTTCCAAAGCATTGATAAAATCTTCGTCCATATCATTGGCTTCATCATCACCCTGAGCTTTAAGTTCAAGCTGGTGAAGGAATCTTTCCTTTTGGTCAATAGGGTCATTAAGTTCGGAGAAACCGTTAGCAAGTTCTCTTCCATAGATGAAAAGTTCAAATCTTTCTGTGTATCTTGGGTCTTTAGGATTCTTCTTTGCAAGAGGAGAAATTTCAACAGGGTGTCCCATTACAAATGTAGGCTGAACCAGTTTTTCTTCTACATATTCTTCAAAGAACAAATTGAGAATATCGCCTATCAAATGGCGTTCTTCATATTCAATCTTGTGTTCCTTAGCTATATTTCTTGCTTCTTCAAGGTCTGTAATCTTATCAAAGTCAACACCTGAGTATTTCTTAACAGCATCAACCATTGTAATTCTTTCAAATGGTGCACCAAAGTCAATTTCAGTGCCTAAATAGGAAATTTTTGTGGTGCCCAAAACATTTTGAGCTGCATCTCTGATGAGAGCTTCGCCCAAATCCATCATACCTACATAGTCTGTATATGCCTGATAGAATTCAAGCATTGTAAATTCAGGATTATGTCTTACAGACATACCTTCGTTTCTGAACACTCTGCCTATTTCATAAACTCTGTCAAAACCACCTACAATAAGACGTTTTAAATGAAGTTCCAAAGCAATTCTCAAGTACATATCTATGTCAAGAGTGTTGTGGTGAGTAATAAAAGGTCTTGCAGCAGCTCCCCCTGCAATAGAGTGAAGCACAGGAGTTTCAACTTCCAAATAACCTTTGTCATCAAGGAATCTTCTTATAGATCTGATTACAGCACTGCGTTTTTCAAATGTATCTTTAACATCAGGGTTTACAATAAGGTCAAGATAACGCTGACGGTATCTCATATCTGTATCTTTAAGTCCATGCCATTTTTCTGGGAGAGGACGAAGTGATTTTGACAGAAGAATCATTTCATGAGCCTTAACTGTAATTTCACCTGTACGGGTTTTGAAAACCTCACCCTTTACACCAATTATATCCCCAAGATCCCATTTAGCAAATTCCTTATAGGAGTCATCTCCTACAACATTAATGCCAATATAAATCTGTACTTTTCCGGAGCGATCACTGATATGAGCAAAGGAAGCCTTACCCATAATTCTCTTACTCATCATTCTGCCGGCAACAGCTACTGTTTTTCCTTCATATTTTTCATAATTTTCATTTATATCCTTAGCATAAGTATCCACATCATATGTTGTAATTTCATAAGGATCTTTATGATTTGCTTTAAGTTCAGCCAGTTTTTCACGTCTTATTTGCAGAACTTCCGAGAGTTGTTCTTCTGTTTGCTCTGTGTTCTGTTCCATATTCTTGTTTTCATTAGCCAAAGTAAACACATCCTTTATTTATATTTTTACATATTAGCAATATATAGTATCCATTATACAATAAACTTATCGAAAAAAAAAGCTTTTTTTTGATTTAATAATATTTTGTCGGAATTGCGTCATTTAAGATATTTACTTTGAAATTTTTTGTTACTAATTCTGTATAATTTTAAACAAGAAAAAATATTAATGCAGAAATTGCTGCACCGACCGCCGCAGACAATATTAAATATCCCCATAAAAATATTTTTTTA
>JAHHUB010000023.1 GCA_020024175.1 Oscillospiraceae bacterium
TTCCAAGGACCAATCATAAAAGCTGCCATAAGAATTGCCACTCCGCTTAAATCCACTTTTAAAAACGGAGGCATAAATGGCAATGGAAATTCCACATACATAAGCAAAGTGGAAATAGCAGCAAAAAGTGCTGCTTTGGTTAAAATTGCCGCTTTTTGATTTTTAATAAGATGTGTGCTTACTGTTGTTTCTTTCATATTAATTACCTCTTTCTTTTTAAGAGGCTGTTTAGTCTGGAAAATCTTTTTTTAAATTACTTTTGCAATAAAAATCCCTCGATTTTTAATAAATCGAGGGCGCAACAAAACTAAATATATCAAAAAAGATACACCTGTAGAATATTGTTTCTTCATTCCGGACTTTACCGTCGGTTGGGGGATCTAACCCAAATCTGCTTTCGCTCGCGGACTCGTAAGGCAATGCTTCTTTACCGCCGGTGAGGAATTACACCTCGCCCTGAAACAGTCTCTTTAATTTTCAACAAAATTATAGCTTATTTCGACTGATTTGTCAAGAAAAAAATTTTCTGCTCTCCGCCACTGCCATATCATCACATCTCTCATTTTCAGGATGACCTGCATGACCTTTAACCCACACAAGTTCACATTTATGTTTTTTCATAAGTTCCAGTATTTCCTGCCATAAATCAGAGTTTAATGCAGGTTTTTTGTCTTTTTTTATCCAGTTGTTTTTTTGCCAGCCATAAACCCAGCCTTTTTCCACAGCGTCAATAAAATACTTTGAATCACTGTAAATTGTCACCTCACAGGGTTCTTTTAAAGCTTTAAGTCCCATTATAACTGCTGTAAGCTCCATACGATTGTTAGTAGTTTCCTTTTCTCCACCGCTGAGTTCTTTCACATAATCACCATATTTGAGAATGGTTCCCCAGCCTCCTGGTCCCGGGTTTCCCGAACAGGCACCATCAGTAAAAATATTTATTTTTTTCATAAAAATATCCCATCTTCTAAGCTTTCATTTTTTTAAATATCCATGGATAAATTCCCACTGTAAATATTGATAAAACACCGTATTTAACAATGTACATATAATTATTTGTCATAGGCAGATATTTGCTCATAACCCAGTTTAAAGATAAAGTAAGTAAAAGTCCGAAGAAAAATCTGAAATTTCTGATAAATTTTGTCTTTGGCATTCCAAAATTAACAGCTTTTTTCTCTATGACAATTCCTAAAAAAAGTCCAAGACAAAGTCCATAAGATTTATAAAAATCCGCAGTGGGATTAAATAAAAATCCCAAAGTAAAAACAGCAGTAAGTACACCACTGATTAAAATTTCATTTCTAATATATTCAAAAATTGCAGCAAAACCGAAAGGAAGCACAAAACCTATTACAATTCCCCATAGTACATCACTGGGATAATGGACACCAAGATACAGTCTGGAAATTCCCACTGAAAAAACTACAATCACAGAAATAATTTTAAATGTCAAATTGCTTTTTAAAATATTAAGTGATGTAAAAAGAGAACTTATATTTATGCTGTGAATACTGGGCATGGAATAACCTGTGGCAGTTTCTGTGCGAATACTTCTTATTCCCGGTTGTCCGATAGGTCTGGGTGCTCTTATAATATCTTTTGCTATATTTCCCATTGTTATGGAAGAAACTACTGATTCCATTACATAAATTCCTTTATTTTTATCCACACACCAATATATAAAAGCAATTACCGGAATTATCAAAAATTCCTCACCCATCATAGTGATAAACTTAAAAATAATATCTGCAAATGGTGACACCATTTTTTGTATGAATTTTATTATTTCCAGTTCCATTACATCATCCCCTTACTAATATTTTTACGGTCTGTAAATTTTCATTATTTCCTCTGCCACAGCTATTCCATCCATAGCAGCACTCATAATTCCTCCGGCATATCCGGCACCTTCGCCGCATGGGTATAGTCCCTCTATGCCTACAGCACATTTAACTTCGTTTCGGCTTATTCTTACTGGTGAGGAAGTTCTTGTTTCCACCCCTGTCATAACGCTTTCACCCATGGCAAAACCTTTTATTTTCTTATCAAAATTATAAAGTCCTGCTTTCATCATTTCCGTTATTTGTATCGGGAAAATTTCGTTAAAATCTGCGTCTTCCACACCTATGGAATAAGTGGGCAAAACTTTCCCGAAATTACAGCCCTTTTTGCCTGTAAGAAAGTTTCCTACAGTCTGACAGGGAGCCTTATAGCTTTTGGTGAGATTATAAGCCTTCTGCTCCAAATTTCTCTGAAATTTAATTCCGCTGTCCCAGTCTTTTCCAAAGTCATCTTCGTTTACCGACACCACAAAAGCACTGTTGGCATTTTTGCCGTCACGGAGATATTCACTCATTCCGTTAGTTACAATCCCGCCTTCTTCTGAAGATGAAGGTACAACTACCCCTCCGGGACACATACAGAATGTATAAACGGCTTTTTCTCCCTGACGAAGTGAAAGCTGATATTCTCCCCTTGGCAGAACAGGATTTTTAAAATTAGCACCATACAATGCCTTTTCCAAATCATCCTGCAAATGTTCTATACGCACTCCCACTGAAAAAGGCTTGTTTTGTATAAACACACCTCTGTCAAATAGTGTTTTAAAAGTATCTCTGGCACTGTGTCCCAAAGCTAAAACTACATTTTCTGCTTCATGCCAGCTATTGCTGAATTTAATTTCGGAAATTCTTCCGTTTTTTATCTTTATATCCTGAAGTTCTGTGGAAAAAAGCACTTTTCCTCCAAGAGATGTAATTTCTTCTCTGATGTTTTTTACAACATTTCTGAGAATATCCGTGCCGATATGAGGTTTAGCTTTGTAGAGTATATCTTTGGGAGCTCCGCATTTTACAAATTCTTTTAAAATGTATCCGGTAAAAGGACTTTTTACTCGACAGGTGAGTTTACCATCAGAAAAAGTTCCGGCACCCCCTTCGCCAAACTGCACATTTGAAGTGGGATTTAATTTACCGCTGTGCCAAAATTCGGATACGGATTTTATTCTCTCCTCTACTGGTTGTCCTCTTTCAATAATAATAGGTTTATATCCCATTTGAGCCAAAGTAAGTCCTGCAAACATTCCTGCTGGGCCGAATCCTATAATATAGGGAGAAGAAGATATTTTCTTCTCCCCCACTTCAAATTTTATTTCTTCATCGGGAATATATTTTACATCCAAATTTGAAAGTTTATCACAGATTTTTTTTTCATCACCTAAAATTTTTGCCGAAACACTGTAAACCATTTTCATATTATCCTGTTTGCGGGCATCAAGTGAAGTTTTGGCTATACCGATATATTCTATATCACTTTCCGAAATTCTCAGAATCTTAACAGCTTTTTTTATGGCATTTTCTTTAGGTTCTTCCGGTTTTAATTTTATGTTGTTTACTGTAAGCGACATTATTATTCCTTTTCTTTGATATTTATAATAACCTGTTGATTTCCGTTTGCCCAAACAAGTCCCTTAGATGGAGCATAAATTGTAACAGGTGCTTTTATTTTACCCACTACAAAATCCAAATCGGAAACATCTATTTCAGCCACAATATCATCAGATGTCATCATTTCCAAAACATCCTCGTTACCAACCATAGTAACATTGTTGATTTTTGAGGTAACTACACTTATATCATATTTTGCCGGAGGATTTACTATTTTGAAATTATCCACTGTAAATTTCTTAGTACCCATATTTGTCATATCAAAATCCACTACAACATTTTCAATATTTTCAATATTTACATATCCGGGCATTAAGCTTACATTATAAGAGTAGATACTTTGAGTGTTAAGCTCCTTTATATCAACATAGCCGAGATTGATTTCTGTGTAATTGTCAATGGAATCCACAGGACCTGCTACTGTAATTGTTTCATTTGACAATGTGTACTGAAGTTTATCTATCGGGAAATTCTTAGGCACATTGAGAAAACTTACTTTGACCGGAACTTCCTTGGTTTTTAAAACAGGTATGGTAACATCGGCTGAAGTGGCATCCAAATTAATATGAGATGTATCAACTATATTACCTTCTTTATCTAAAAGTACTATCTTACCTTTAGATGTTTCGGTTTTTTCCAATGTGTAGTTAAGTTCCAAATCCACCACAGCACGGCTGACTTTTGCCACATCTATTTCAGGACCTGTTATAACAACTTCGGAGGGAGATATAGTTTCATTTTCCAGATAATATCCCTGAGGAATGGTAACACCGCTTAAATTTAATTCCACCGGTAAATGTTTTGTAGTAAGCCTGTCAACTTTTATTTTTATGGTTTCTGGTTTAATAGACATAACTTTAAAGCCTTTGTTGTTTACATCTATCCCCTCAAGTCTTAAATCATATACACCGGGAGAACTTATATTTGAAAGCTGTGCTGAAATTTTTATATCATCATTTTCCAAATTTCCCAGTATATATGCTTCACCCTGTACTTCAACATTTACATATTCCTGTTTTTCTTTAATAACACTGAGTCCCAATGAACCCAGTACGCTTCCCTCCACATCTATAGATACAGGTATACCTTTTCTCAGCACTTTTGAATCTGTATCTATGGCACTTCTGACAATGAACCATCCCAATATTGCAATTATAAGGGAAACTATTGCCAAAAATAAATTATCATCAAAAATTGATGTTTTTTTCTTATTCATTTACTTTGTTTCCTCCTTGCCAATGTTATTGTTATTATTGTTGTTATTGTTGGTTTTGTTCTTTTTAGTTCTTGAAAAATTCTTTTTGCTGCTTTGTTTATCCTGATCGAAAACTATAAGCTCCGATCTCAATTTTGAAGCAAGCTGTTCCGGAGTAAGTCCTCTTATCAGTCTTCCGTTTTGAGCTACTGTTATTACTCCTGTTTCTTCTGATACAACAACTACTATGGCATCGGAGTTTTCACTCATTCCCAAAGCTGATCTGTGTCTTGTACCAAGTTCGTTACTGATTGTATAGTTTTCGGAAAGGGGAAGGAAACAGCCGCCTGCATATATTCTTCCATCTCGTACAATCATGGCACCGTCATGCAAAGGTGAATTTACAAAAAACAAATTTCCGATAAGTTCCACACTGGGAGTTGCATCAACCACAGTACCTGTTTTAATAATTTCACCCAATTTTGTTTTTCTTTCAAATACTATCAACGCACCTGTTTTCTTTTTGGAAAGTATACCACAAGCTTCTGCAAATATGTTAATAGCTTTTTTCAGCATAACTACATCTTTAACTTCATTTTGCTGTGAAAAGAAATTTAATGATGAAAAATCACTTCTTCCCATATGTTCCAATGCTTTTCTAAGTTCCGGCTGAAACAGTACCAAAAGTGCCAAAAGTCCAACTTGAAGTACACTTTTCAGTAAAAAACTGATAGTTTTAAGTTCCAGCGTATTAGCGATAAAATAAAACAAAAGTATACCCACTATACCTTTCATAAGCTGCATAGCCCGTGTTTCTCTCAAAAGTTTTATGAGCTGATATACCAAAACAGCTACCAATAGTATATCCAATATATCAAAAAATGTTATGGAACGGATTATACCTGTAAAATCGTATAAATTCTGTGAAAACATATATTTTTTCTCCTTTGTATTAAAAGTGAACTTTTAATATATGATAACACATTTATTCCATAATTCATATAGTTTTTTAATTTTTTTCTAATAATTTTCCCAATTTTAATACTTCATCCTTATTATTAAAACATCCAAACACTGCTCTTACAGCTCCATAGTCAGATGTACCTGCTTTTTTATGGGCAAGTGGTGAGCAATGCAGTCCTCCTCTTAAACAAAAACCTTTATCTCCGAGTTTTGCACAAAGATCCTCGGAATAAATACCTTTAACATTAAAAGTAACCATAGGCATAGCTTCTCCGATTTTTGGGTAATCAGAATAAATTATTATATTTTTATTTCGTGAAATAATATCATATAAATTTTGTGCAAGTTTCATCTCATGTTCATAAATTCTGTTCATACCTACTTTATTAATATAATCCAGTCCTCCGCCCAAACACATTATTCCCAAAGTATTGACAGTTCCGCATTCCAGTCTGTCCGGTGTAAAATCTGGATAATCAAGACTAAAAGACATACTGCCTGTACCGCCCACTCTGGCAGGTTTTAAAAGTTCACCCTTATCAGTGATTAAAACTCCTACTCCGGTAGTCCCAAGTAAACTTTTATGCCCCGCCAAACAGAGAAAATCTATGCAGTATTTTTTCATATCTATTGGTAAAAGTCCTCCGCTTTGAGCCCCGTCAACCATGTAAAGTATATCATTATCATGACAGGCTTTCCCGATTTTTTCTATTGGCATAACCTTGCCCAAAACATTTGAGGCATGAGTAGTTATAACCAATTTTGTATTAGATCTCATTTTACTTTTTATACTTTCAACTGTAAGATTATCATTTTCAAAGGTTTCCGCAACATCATAAGTTATAATACCCTCTTTTGCCAAACGATAAATAGGTCTTGCTACTGCATTATGCTCCATATCTGATATAATAGCATGATCTCCTTTTTTTAAATATCCGTTTATAACCATATTGCAGGCATCAGTACAGTTATATGTGAAAATTATATTTTCCTCATTATCTGTTTTAAACATATTTTTAAGTTTAGTTCTCACTTCAAATATTTTTTCTGCTGTTTTAACAGAAAGAGTGTATCCCCCTCTGCCTGGATTTCCTCCGTATTTATAAAAATATTCATCTGCCGCATTTTTAACCATAGCGGGTTTGGGAAATGATGTAGCTCCATTGTCAAAATATATCATAAAATACCTCCATAAAAATAAAAAGAGAAATGAAGAATTTTATTTTTCATTCTTCATTTCTCTTTCCGTTTAAATTTTAATCCGTAATTTCGGCTATTTTAAAGCCGTTTTGAGAAAGTATACTCAAAGCTCTGTTTAAATCATTCACACTGACTCTCAGTCCGTATCCACAGCCGTATTTTGCCACAGCATAGACATTTCTTTCCATTGAATTTCTTATATTATAATTATTTAATAAGTTTTGTCCTCTCATAGCATGGGTTATGGATCTTACAATAATTAGTTTAGTTTTCATTTTATGCACCTCCGCCCATTAAGGGCTTTTTAACACATAATATGCACAAATGTCAACTTTTGCTATTACTTATAAAGCAGTACGACACAGTGAACAGATATACCTTCTTCTCTGCCTGTAAATCCTAAGTGTTCTTCGGTGGTGGCTTTTACATTCACCTGGTTTATCTGAATTTCGGCTCTTTCAGCTATACTTTGGCGGATTTTTTCTATATATGGTGCCAATTTAGGTTTTTGAGCTATTACAGTTATATCCATATTTAAAATTGAATAGTCTTCTTTTTTCATAATATCCAAAACTTTATCAAAAAGCACCATGCTGTCAGCGTCCTTATATGCCATATCGCTGTCGGGAAAAAGTTTTCCTATATCCCCTTTTGCCATAGCTCCCAAAATGCTGTCCATCACCGCATGAATAAGCACATCACCGTCAGAATGGGCAAGCAATCCTCTAGTATATGGAATTTCCACTCCGCCCAGTATAAATTTCCTGCCCTCAGCAAGTTTATGTACATCATATCCATGACCTATTCGCAAATCAGAAAACACAATTACACATCCCCTCTTACATTAAACAACGCCTCTGCAACAGGTATATCTTCGGGAGTTGTAAGTTTAATATTGTAATATTCCCCCTTGGATATAAAAACTTTTTTGCCGACTGCTTCAACAAGTTGACAGTCATCAGTATAATCCTTGTTGTTTTCCATAGCAACAAGTACAGCTTCATTGTATAAGTCTGTTCTAAACACCTGAGGAGTTTGTATCATATACATTTCATCTCTGTTGGGTGTATTATTTATAAAATCGTTCTGTACCATTTTAATAGTGTCTTTAACAGGAATACCTGCTGCTGCAGCTCCGTAAAGCATCGCTCCGTTTATAGCTGCATTTATAATTTTCTGGCTTACCAAAGGTCTTGCACCATCATGTATACAATAATAATCGGTTTGACTGTCAATTTCTCTTATTCCTGCAAAAACAGAAGCCTGCCTGGTATCTTTTCCGCCTACTATTGTTTTAATCTTTTTAATTCGGTAATAATTAACTATCCTTGTAACTTCGGGAATATTTTCTTCTCTCACCACCAAAACAATTTCACTTATAAGAGGGGATTTTTCAAATGCCTCCAAAGTGTGCACTACACTGGGAACTCCCGCTATTCTGGCAAGCTGTTTATCAATTCCAAGCATTCTGCTGGATTTTCCCGCCGCCACAATTATAGCCGCTACTTTCGGCTGTTTTTTTTCCTTTTTTATAATACTCATATTTCCCCTCCCTGATTTATTTAAAAATATATGCTTTAATATAAATTAATATCCATGGTCCATATGTACCCAGTTTTTGCCCTTATCTCTTGCTAAAATCCATTGCCAGCGTTTATATGTGGAATTTGGATTTAAACTTCCGTCGCCGCCTGTTGAATCCACATCAAAAGATGATATTAAAATAATAACTTCATCTTTTTTGTATTGTTTTTGCCATTCTTCAAATTCATCACTGCGCTCATCACCTATATAGCTTATTTCCTTCAAAGTACAGCCTTTAAAATTCTTTTTAAAATATTTCAAAGTTGTATCTATAGCATTTTCAATATCTTTCTTTGAATAAATATTTGAGCTCACTTCATTAATTGTAACATTTTTTATGTTTCCGCCACAGGATGTCAAAATAAATAACATGGATAATGTTAAAAATATCGCTGTAATTTTTTTCATTTCTTTCAATCCTTTCCTTTTACACATAAAAGTACTTATAAGTCATAAGTTGCTTTGTTTTTTTATGTTATGCCAATGTTACTGACTGTGAAAACTAATTTTTTAAATCAATATTTTAACTTTAAAAGGCTGTAATACCTTATCTCTTAGAAGAAAGTAAGCTGATTAGTTTCAGGTATACCCTCCAATGCACCTGCATCACGAAGAGTTTGGATAACGGTTTTAGAAACCTTTGCCTTATTCATAATATCCTCAGCGGAGGAATAATCGCCTTTCTGAGCCACTTCGTATAGGCTTTTGGCAGCGGTTTCTCCACAACCCGGCAAAGCTCCGAAAGGTATTCTGATTTTGCCATCCTCACATCTGTAAATTTTATAGTGGGATTTTTCCATGCTGACAGGCAAAAATTCAAATCCACGGGCAAGCATTTCACGGGTCATCTGCAAAGCACCAAAAAGATCTTCTTCTTTTTTGGATTTTTCATTGCCTTTAGCTTTTATTTCAGCCATTTTAACTTTTACCGCATCAAGTCCTTTTACAGCGGAAACAGGGTCAAAGTCCTCTCCACGAACCGTGAAGAATGTGGCATAAAACTCAAGTGGTCTGTTTATCTTAAACCAGCACAATCTGATAGCCGCAATTACATAGGCAGCAGCATGGGCTTTTGGAAACATATACTGAATTTTCATACAACTGTCCACATACCATTGAGGTACATTGTTTTTACGCATTGCCTCAAAATGTTCCTCAGTCAAAAGTTTGGCAGCATTTCCTTTACGGGTAATTTCCATAATTTTAAATGCCATATTAGGGTCAAGCCCCTTATATATCAGTGTAGTCATAATGCTGTCTCTTGTTCCGATAACATTACTTATGGTACAGGTTCCGTTTTTGATAAGTTCCTGGGCATTTCCAAGCCAAACTCCTGTACCATGGGAAAGTCCCGAAATCTGCAAAAGGTCCGCAAATCCCTTTGGTTTTGCATCTATAAGCATTTGACGCACAAAAGGTGTTCCCATTTCAGGTATTCCCAAAGTGCCTGTGTTGCAGTCTATGTCCTCTTCTGTAACACCCAAAGCTTCCGGTGAAGTAAAGAGAGTAAATACGGACTTATCACTCATATCAATATCATTTACTTTTATTCCGGTCATATCTTCCAAATATTTATACATGGTAGGCACATCGTGTCCCAGTATATCCAGTTTCAAAATCGTATCATGAATTGAATGAAAGTCAAAGTGAGTAGTTACAACATCTGAATTTGGATCATCAGCAGGGTGCTGTATGGGTGTAAAGTCATACACCTCATGGTCGGACGGCACAACGACCATACCTCCCGGGTGCTGACCTGTAGTTCTTTTAACTCCGGTACAGCCTATGGTAAGACGGTTCATTTCTGCCTTAGATACGGTTTTTCCCTTGCTTTCAAGATATTTAAGTACAAATCCGTAAGCGGTTTTGTCGGCAATAGTTCCTATTGTACCGGCTTTAAACACATGGGAAGAACCGAAAAGTTCTTCGGTGTATTTGTGAGCATTGGATTGGTATTCTCCTGAAAAATTAAGGTCAATATCCGGTGCTTTGTCCCCATTAAATCCAAGGAATGTTTCAAAGGGTATGTCATGACCGTTTTGATTGTATTTGTGTCCGCATACAGGACAGTTTTTCGGCGGCAAATCAAATCCCGAACCCACACTGCCGTCAGTGATAAATTCACTGTTTTTGCAGTTTGGACAAATATAGTGGGGAGGCAGTGGATTTACCTCTGAAATTCCCGACATGGTAGCCACAAATGATGAACCTACAGAACCACGGGAACCTACCAAATATCCATCGGATTCTGATTTTGCAACAAGTTTTTGTGCTATGATGTAAAGCACTGCGAATCCGTGTTTGATAATTGAAGTAAGCTCTCTGTCCAGTCGCTTTTGGACAATCTCAGGCAGTTGGTCGCCGTAAATTCTATGAGCGGTTTCATTGGTGATTCTCTCCAGATCCTCTTCGGCACCCTTAATGGTTGGGGTAAATGTTCCATCCGGGAAAGGCCTTATATCTTCTATCATATCCGCAATGGCATTGGTGTTTTCAACTACAATTTCATAGGCTTTTTCATCAGGAAGATATTTAAATTCATCCAGCATTTCCTGTGTGGTGCGAAGGTGCAACGGAGGCTGATTTACTGCGTCTTTAAATCCCTGACCTTCCATCATGATTTCTCTGAAAACCGCATCTTTTGGGGTGGCAAAATGCACATCCCCTGTAGCCACAACCATTTTATCCAGTTTTTCACCTAAATTTATGATTGTACGGTTAAAATCCTGCAAGTCAGATACAGAATTTGCCATACCGTCCCTTATCATAAACATATTATTTTCTATTGGCTGAACTTCCAAATAATCATAGTATTCCGCTATGGTTTTAAGTTCGTCCCATTGTTTTCCTGCAGCAATAGCACGGTAAAGTTCACCTGATTCACAGGCACTTCCCAAAATAAGACCCTCTCTGAATTTTGTCAGTACACTTTTTGGTATACGGGGTTTTTTATAAAAATAATTTAAATGAGAGTAGGAAATTATCTTATATAAATTTTTAAGTCCCACCAAATTTTTAACCAAAATGATAATATGATAACTTGGCAGTTTCTTAACATCATAACCTGTAACAGCAGTATTAATTCCGCTTACAGATGTAATATTATAATATTTTCTCAGTTGTGTCAGCATTATAAGGAAGATTTTTGCCAAAATAGCTGCATCATCACAGGCTCTGTGGTGATTAAAATCCTCCAAGTCAAGATATTTTGCAATAGTGTCCAGTTTATGATTTTTAAGCTCTTTATAAAGAGAGCGGGAAATTACCACTGTATCAATAGAGGTAAATTCATATTTCATACCATTTCTCATTGCGGCAATTTTCAAAAATCCCGTATCAAAAGATGCGTTGTGGGCTACTAAAACAGCATTATCCTCACCGCAGAATTCATAAAATAATTTAAGTGCTTCCCCTTCCACAGGTGCATCTTTTACCATCTCATCGGTTATACTTGTAAGTTCTGTTATTTTTTCGGGGATATGTTTTTCCGGGTTTACAAAAGTATTAAAAGTATCGACAATTTCGCCGTCTTTTACTTTAACAGCACCTATTTCGGTAATTCTCTCCATACTGGCGGAAAGTCCTGTGGTTTCAAGGTCAAATACAATAAATTCACCGTCAAAATCCATATCACGGAATCCGTCCACAGCCCCTTGAGTATCATTTACCAAATAACCCTCAACACCATAAATAATTTTAAAATCTTTTCCGCCTTTTTTTACTTTATTTGCAGCATTCATAGCATCAGGAAATGCCTGAACCACCCCATGGTCAGTTACAGCACAGGCGGTTTGTCCCCAGCTTGCTATGGTGCTGACTAATTCTCCCACACTGTTCATGCCGTCCATAGATGACATATTGGTGTGCATATGAAGTTCCACACGTTTTTTGGGAGCATCATCAATTTTCTGTACTTTCTTTACTGTGGCAATATCATAAGCTTTTAAAATCACTTCAGAGTCGTATTTATCAAATTCCGCATCTCCTCTGACTATTACAGTGTCACCTTTTGAAAGTGCCTCCAAAGTATCTTTTTTTGATTTATCTGCAAAAATTTTCATGGTGATGGAACTTGTGTAGTCAGTAAAATCAAAGGTATAAATAGTTTTTTTGCCGTCCTGAATATCTCGGCTGTCTTTGCTGAAAATATCTCCCCAAAGAGTTACTCTGCCGCTTTCCCCATTGACTTCAGAAATAGGTATGGGTTTTTCTTTGATTTCTTTTCCCAGTATAATCAGCATACTGTCACCGTCAAAAGGCAAACCTTCAGTATCAAATTTAACTTTTGATATTTTAGGTTCAGCTTTGGGAATATCGGCTTTAGGAGCCTCAGATTTTTCCAAAGGCACTGTCTTTTCCACAAAATCCTCATTTTTTTTATCATCATCAGTCATCATTTCAAAAACAACTTTTAAACTTATACCAAATTCATTTCTGATGATTTTTTCGATTTTTCTGTCAACACCTGTATCAACTAAAAGATCTTTTCCCCCATGATAAAGCTGTATCACAAAAATATCTTCTTCAATAAAACCTTGTGCTCCATCAAAAAATCCGTTTACAAATCCACCGCCGCTTTTTACTTCTTCGGCTATTTCCGACAAATAGGAAGGCTCAAACATATCTTCCGAATACTTTGTATGTACTTCTGCTTTTTCCAGCCTGAGTATATCTTTTATTGATCTTTCAAAATTTCTTATATCATTTTTTGGCAGCAAGACTTTAGGGTTTATCACCAATAAAGCTCTTCTGTCATCTTGATATACAGCTAATCTCTCAATTAAGCTTTCCCATATTCCTTCGTTATTTTCGGGTTTTAGGTAACCTCCGAAAATTTCGCCAACTGTTTTTTGATTGCTCATTTTATTCTCCCATGAGTTACATCTTGTTTATATGATATATAAGTCTTTCCAAAAGTTTTTCTTCAGAAACTTTTTCGAGAATTTCACTGTGTTTAAAGATAATTCCGCAGCCATCTCCTCCCGCTATGCCTATGTCAGCTTCTCTGGCTTCCCCCGGGCCGTTTACTACACAGCCCATTACAGCCACAGTGATGTCTTTATCTATATCTTTAAGTGCTTCTTCCGTTCGTTGGGCAAGACTGATTAAATCTATCTTAGTTCTTCCGCAGGTGGGGCATGAAACAATATTTACACCTTTTTTATAAACTCCGCAGGCTTTTAATATGTCATATCCGGCTTTTATTTCTTCGGTTAAATTGTCAGTTAAGGAAACTCTGATAGTATCACCTATGCCATCACAGATAAGAGAACCTATTCCCACAGCGGATTTAATAATTCCCATATGCTTGGTTCCGGCTTCGGTAACTCCCAAATGGAGTGGATAATTAAATTTATCCGCTGCCAAACGATAAGCATCTATCATAAGACGAACATCTGAACTTTTCATGGAAATTACAATATCATCAAAATCATATTTTTCTAAAAGTGAAACATGATAAGCTGCACTTTCAACTAAAGCTTCTGCTGTGGGATGACCGTATTTTGCCAGAATTTCTTTTTCCAAACTTCCACCGTTTACGCCTATTC
>JAHHUB010000230.1 GCA_020024175.1 Oscillospiraceae bacterium
CCATGGTAGCAGGTACAAAATATCGAGGAGATTTTGAAGAAAGAATAAAACATGTGCTTAATGAAGTGGTTTCTGCCGGAAATGTAATATTGTTTATTGATGAAATTCACAATATAATGGGAATAGGAGCAGCAGAAGGTGCGGTAGATGCAGCAAATATATTAAAACCACAGCTTGCAAGGGGTAAAATTCAATTAATCGGTGCTACAACAATAGAGGAATACCGCAAAAATATAGAAAAGGACAGTGCACTGGAACGACGTTTTCAAAGCGTTTTGGTGGGAGAGCCTACAGTGGAAGAAACCATAGAAATTTTAAAAGGCATCAGAGAAAAGTACGAGGATCACCATAAAATTATCATTACAGATGAAGCACTGGAGGCAGCGGCAAATTTGTCCAAAAGATATATTTCTGACAGATTTTTGCCTGACAAAGCTATAGATTTAATTGATGAAGCGGCAGCAAAAGTCCGCATAGAAGGCAACAGTAAAATTGACACACAATATATGGATATGGAACTTCAAAAATTAAAAGATGAAAAAGAAGAAGCTGTATCAGAACAGAATTTTTCTCTTGCAGCAGTTTTGCGAAATAAAGAACTCACTTTAAGTGAAAAGCTGGATGCCTGTATGAAGAAAAATCAAATCAGAGAAAATATGAGGTATATCCGCAAAGAAAATATCGCAGAGATAGTTTCACAGAAAACAGGTATAGATATTACAGAAATAAGCGAGGAACAATCGGATAAACTTATTAAATTGGAATATGAGCTAAACAAACGAGTGATAGGTCAGGAAGAAGCGGTTTCTGCTGTTGTGAGAGCTGTAAAAAGAGGCAGATTAGGACTTAAGGATCCTAACCGTCCTGTGGGAACTTTTATATTTTTAGGCCCTACAGGTGTGGGAAAAACCGAACTATCAAAAGCTCTTACTAAAAAGCTTTTTGGCAGTGAAGATGATATGATTAGATTGGATATGTCCGAATTTATGGAGAAACACAGTGTATCAAAACTTATAGGTTCACCTCCAGGGTATGTGGGCTATGACGAAGGTGGTCAGCTTACTGAAAAAATTCGCAGAAAACCTTATTCTCTCATACTTTTTGATGAAATTGAAAAAGCTCACCCAGATGTGCTGAATTTGCTTTTACAGATAACTGATGATGGCATTTTAACCGATGCACAGGGCAGAAAAGTGGATTTTAAAAATACCATTGTGATAATGACATCTAATGTGGGGGCAAAACACATAGCTGATATGAGAAATGTGGGATTTAATGCCGATAAACTCAAAGAAAATAATGATAATATAAAATCTGTGATGGTTAATGAACTTAAAAAAACATTTAGCCCTGAATTTATAAACCGAATTGATGAAATAATTGTGTTTAAAAAATTGGAAGTGGACAGTCTGAAAATAATTACACGCAATGCTGTGTTTAAACTGGCAGATAGACTTAATTCTATGGAAATTGCAATGGAATTTGATGATGATGTGATAAATAAATTGACAGAAGAAGCTTATGATAAAAGCTATGGTGCCCGACCGATAAGAAGAAAAATTCAAAGTGAAATAGAGGATAAAATTGCCGATAAAATGTTAAATGGTGAAATTTCACCGGGGGATGAAATAGTATTTAAACTTCAGGAAAATGTCATTGTTGCTGATACCATAAAACCTGCTAAACATGTTCTTTGCAAAAAAAATAATTAAAGTGCTTGACAAATCAAACAAAGTGATATATAATCTGACACATACTGAAACAAAGCGTTGATGAGAACCAGTAATCCCGCACCGTTTTTTACAGAGAGCTTTTGGCAGGTGGAAAAAAGCAAAAACCGCAGGACGAATACATCTTTGAGCAGCGAACCCGAACAAATTTTTTTCAGTAGGGTAAGACGATTGACAACCGTTAAAATGTCTGACAGTGTTTGCTGTTTATGAGGCGGATTTTTGTGAAAATTTCCGCAGACAGAGGTGGTACCGCGTGTAAATACGCCCTCTATTCCTTATGGGAATAGAGGGTTTTTTTATATAAAAATGAAAGAGGTAAGAAAAATGACATTATTTGAAGAACTTACTGAGCGTGGACTTATCGCTCAGCTTACAGACCCTGATGAAATCAAAGAACTTATAAATGCAGGTAAAGCGACTTTCTATATAGGTTTTGACTGTACTGCTGACAGCCTTACCGCAGGCCATTTTATGGCTTTAACACTTATGAAACGTTTGCAAATGGCAGGAAACCGACCAATCGCCCTTATTGGAGGCGGAACAACTATGATTGGAGATCCTTCAGGCCGTACTGACATGAGAAAAATGCTCACTCGTGAGG
>JAHHUB010000231.1 GCA_020024175.1 Oscillospiraceae bacterium
TTTTAAATGAAATTTTTACGAAGGACTAATTAGATGAGTAAAATAACAAAAACCATAAAAATAGATGACAAAGATTTGTTCGGAGAAAATATTTTCAGAGTTATGGCTGGACCATGTGCAGTGGAAAGCCGAGACCAAATACTGTATACTGCGGATAAACTCTCAAAACTCGGCATAGAAATATTCAGAGCAGGAACTTTTAAACCCAGAGTGGATCCTGAAACCTATCAAGGTGCCAGAGAACAGGGACTTATCTGGCTTGCGGAAGCAAGAAAAGATTTTGGACTGAAAATTATTACCGAAACCACTGATTTAAGTAATTTTGACTTAGTTGAGGAATATTCCGATATAATTCAAATTGGTGCAAAAGCCATGTATAATCCTGCACTTTTGACAAAGGCCGGTAAATCTTCCAAAGCTGTGCTTTTAAAAAGACATTTCGGTGCAACCGTTGATGAGTATTTAAAAATGCTTAAATATATTACAAAAGAGGGGAATAACTCTGTAATATTATGCGAAAGGGGCATAAGAACTTTTGAAACATCTTCACGGTTTACATTGGATTTGTGCGGCGGAGCAGTGATACAGGAGAGAACTGACTTTCCTTTGGTTATAGACCCTTCTCACTCTATGGGACACAGTTATGGTGTTCCGAAACTTTCCAGAGCAGCGGTTGCATTCGGAGCAGGTGGACTTCTTATAGAGGTTCACCATGACCCTAAAAATGCTCTCTGCGATAGTCAACAGGCACTTAATATAGATGAATTTGCAAAACTGTATAAGGAAATGAAAGCTATTGGAGAAACAATGGGTATTACAGTTAAATAATTTTTTAAAGGAGAATATACATGAAAGTTATTATTACAGAAAACTACAACGAAATGAGCAAGGCAGCGGCTGATCTTATAGCCGAGGAAATGAATAAAAAACCCAATATGGTTTTGGGATTGGCAACAGGTTCCACTCCTGTGGGCACTTACGAAAACCTTATAAAATACAATAAGGAAAATAAAGTGGATTTTTCACAAATTACCACATTCAACCTTGACGAATACTGTGGACTTAACAAAGAAAACGAACAAAGCTACTGGTATTTTATGCATGATAACCTTTTTAACCATGTAAATATCAACCACAATAACATTAATATGCTGGACGGAACAAATCCGGATGCTGAAAAGGAATGTACTTCCTATGATGAAAAAATTGAAAAAGCAGGAGGAATTGATCTACAGGTTTTGGGTATGGGACACAATGGACATATCGCATTTAACGAACCCTGTGATTATTACAGCAAAGGTGCTCATAAAGTAGAACTTCAGGAATCCACCATCAATGCGAACAAGAGATTTTTTGAAGATATTTCCCAGGTTCCAAGAGCTTCTTATACTATGGGAATAGGCAACATTATGCACGCCAAAAAGGTTGTTATGCTGGTAAGCGGAGCAGAAAAAGCAGAAACCGTGGCAAAAGCATTTAATGGTGCTATTGTACCACAGGTTCCTGCATCTGTTTTACAGCTTCACAATGATTTTGTACTTATTATGGATAAGGACGCTGCTTCAAAATTTTCTAAATAAAATTTAAATTATATACTTGCTGCATCAAAGAGTAAGGTGAAATGTTATTTGTCTGTTTTATATCATCAAGAGCAACTTCCAGTTGTTCCAGTTCAGCCAGAATTATTCCCGGTTCATCGCTGTATTTAAGCAGAATTTCACATTCTTTGACTGTGGCAGGTATTTTTTCTAAGTCATCATGGTGCATTGATGCCACCAAGAAATTTTCTTTTTCTTTATACTCATAAAAAATTTTTTTACAGCCGTTAATAGCGGAGTCGATGTTTTCATTTAAAATATCCTGCTCTATTTTTTGAAGATTAACTATTGTATTATCAATAAAATTATTTAAAAACAAATTTGAAAAAATACACACTGATGCTATAAAAATTATCAGCACAACTGAGGTAACAAGCCTTTTTATGAAAATCACTCCTTAGGAATTATTTGATAGTCTTTCTCTTTATCACAAACCATGAGGAAAACCTCTTTGGAGGTAATTCGGTTATCTTTAAGGATTTTGGCAAGCCAGCTTTCGGAAATTCCGCAATAATTTATGGCTGATTTATTCACATTGCCGTCTGTTATAATTGCTACAGGAGGATGGTCATCAATAGGTCGTCCCTTTATTTCCATCATTTCGGCAGTGGTATTTCTGTTTTTAAAAAACTGGAAAACTGACAGTTTTCCATTAGTTTCTACAATAGCATAGGAAACTTCGCTTATGTCAAAAATTCCCGCTGTACGAAGCTGTTCCATTAAATCATCTATGGAA
>JAHHUB010000232.1 GCA_020024175.1 Oscillospiraceae bacterium
GGACAGTTTAACTGTCCTGTTTTGGTTTTTTATAATATCAGCAGCTATAAAACACAAAAAGGTTTGTGTATATATTTTTTCAAGAGAAAGGAATCCCACTTTCTTATACATTTTTCCCAAAGTTCTGTTAGCAATTTTGGAGGCTTGTTCTGCACCTTTGTGGTAGCATTGTTCCAAATAAGCTTTGTCTTTAATAAGTCTTTCGTATTCATTTCTTACAGGTTCGATTTCTGCAATGACTGCTTCGGCAACTGCGGTTTTAAAGTCCCCATAGCCTTTTCCTTCAAATTCTGTTTCTATTTCTTCAAAGGACTTTCCTGTGATTACAGCCAAAATAGACATAAGGTTGCTGACACCTGTTTTTCCATCTCTGTATTTGACAGAAGCTTCAGAGTCGGTAACTGCTCTTTTAAACTTCTTCATAATCTGGTCGTTTGTATCTGTAAGAAGAATATATGAATTTATATTGTCATCAGATTTTGACATCTTTTTTGTCGGGTCTTGCAAAGACATAATTCTGGCACCTACTTTAGCAATGTATGGCTCAGGAATATTAAATACATCACCATAAATGGAATTAAATCTTTGTGCTATGTTTCTGGCAATTTCAACATGTTGTTTTTGGTCTTCACCAACAGGAACAATATCTGTTTGATATAGGAGAATATCAGCTGCCATAAGAGTTGGATAGGTGAATAAACCTGCATTGATGTTGTCAGCGTGTTTTGCGGATTTATCTTTAAATTGTGTCATTCTGGAAAGTTCTCCAAATTGAGTGTTACAGTCCAAAATCCAAGCTGCCTGTGCATGAGCAGGAACATGATTTTGAATAAAGAACAGTGATTTTTCAGGGTTAATTCCACAAGCCATAATCATAGCATAAGCTTCCAAAGTTCTGTTTCTGAGTTCTGAGGGGACTTGTCTTACAGTTAGAGCGTGTTCATCAGCTATACAGAAAATAGCATTATAATCGTCCTGTAATTGAGCCCAGTATTTTAAGGCACCCAGATAGTTTCCCAAAGTAAATGTACCTGTGGGTTGAATTGCAGAAAATGCGGTTTTTTTCTTTGCGATTGGTGTTTCCATTTTAGTAAACCTCCTGTTGATAATTTATTTTAGTTATATAAGTTTTTTTAAATTACACTTGCTAACGTATGCCATATTTTTCAATAATATAATCTAAATCCTTATCTCCTCTTCCGGAAAGATTGATAAGAACAGATCCGTGATTCATGGTTTTTGCAAGTTTCATTCCATATGCCACAGCATGAGAGCTTTCTATAGCGGGAATTATGCCTTCTAATTTAGACAGTGTAAAAAATGCGTCTATTGCCTCATTATCATCAATTACATCGTATTTTACTCTGCCTGTTTCATGCCAAAATGCGTGTTCGGGACCGGATGAGGGATAATCCAAGCCGCTTGCAGCAGAATATACAGGAGCAGGCTCACCGTTTTCATCTTTAAGCATTATACTGTTAAATCCGTGCATAATTCCCTCTGAACCGTATTTTAAACTGGCTGCATTATCACCTAAGTTTTCACCTTTTCCCAAAGGCTCAATGCCATAAATATCAACGGGATCATTGAGAAATCCTGAGAAAATACCTGCTGCGTTGCTTCCGCCTCCTACACAGGCAACTACTGCATTTGGAAGATTGCCTGTCATTTCTGTAAATTGCTCCCGTGCTTCTATTCCCACAACTCTTTGAAAATCCCGAACCATCATAGGGAATGGGTGTGGTCCCAACACGGAGCCTATACAGTAAACAGCATCTTCATATTCATTGCTGTAGGCATCAAATGCTGCATCAACTGCTTCTTTCAAGGTTTGAAGTCCGCTTGTAACTTCTATAACATTAGCTCCCAGGATTTTCATTTTTGCCACATTGGGAGCTTGTTTTTTTATGTCAACCAAACCCATGTAAATATCACATTGTAAACCGAAATATGCCGCTGCTGTTGCAAGAGCAACTCCGTGCTGACCTGCTCCTGTTTCCGCAATGAGTTTTTTCTTTCCCATATATTTTGCCAAAAGAGCCTCACCCATACAATGGTTTAACTTGTGAGCTCCGGTGTGGTTGAGATCCTCTCTTTTGGCATAAAGCTGAACTTTTCCGCCCAGATAATCGGATAGTCTTTCCAGATGAGAAACAGGGGTGGGTCTGCCCTGAAATTCTTTTCTTATTCGGCGCAAATCTGCAATAAATTTTCTTGATTGACAGATTGTGTAATAAGCGTCTGTGATTTCATTCATGGCTTTTTTCAGTTTATCATCTACATAGGTACCACC
>JAHHUB010000233.1 GCA_020024175.1 Oscillospiraceae bacterium
GCAACATACAAACCATGAATCTTGCCTCTGATACCGCCGCAAAATGCCTTGAAGTCGGAGGGGCTTACACAGATGAAGGTAAAAAGGCTATTTTAAATGCAGATAAGCTTTTTTGTGAACTAAATATAAGTCATGGTGGATGTGCAGATTTATTGGCAGTTACCACAGCCATGTATTTTCTTTCTAAAATTCAGTAAACTGATAAAATACATTTTTAATATACAGATATTATCTAATTAGTTGCCTTTTCATATTGATTTTTGCACATATTTTGTAGTATAATAACCCTATACAATTAAATTATAAATGGGAGGTTTACTTATTTGAAAAAAAAGAATAAAACTTTTGAATCATTTAAAAACCTTTCATTTATTACACAATTTGGTTTGTCGATTATTTCGCCCATAATTATATATGTTTGGTTGGCATCTTGGTTAAAATCCAAATTTTCTCTGGGTGACTGGATTATGGTGGCTGGGATTATGTTGGGACTTTTTTCGGCATTTTATTCAGGTGCTTCTTTTTTTAGATATGTACTAAGACAAGCTAAAAAAAGTCAGGAGGAAAAGGATGAATAATAACAATTCTCCCGTAATTAAAGAAACCATACAGATTGCAAAAGGCACAGCTATACTGGTTTTGTGTTCACTTATTGTATGTATATTTACAAATGTTTTTAATCTTCCAATGATTTTGGGGTTTCTGATAGGCGGGGTTTATGCAGTATTTAATTTTTACAGATTGGGAAAAAGTATTGAAAATATGCTTAAAATGCCTCCTGCCAAAGCTCAAACCTATATGACAGGACAATATTTTGTCAGACTTTTTACCACTGGATTAGTTATATTTATCGGCTTTAAAGTCGATTTTATAAACTATTTTGGAATAATCATTTCTTTGATTTTTCCGAAACTTACACTTTTCTTTAGCGAAATTTTCAGAAAGGAGGAAAAACCGTGAATGGTATAGAAATAAATGGCCCGAAGATAATTTGGGAGCTTCCGATTTTCGGTGGCATACCAATCACAGAAACCGTAGTAAACTCATGGCTTATCATGGCAATCATATTTTTTACTGCTTTATGGCTTGCACACGACCTTAAAAAAATACCGTCAAAGCGTCAGGTCATAGCAGAAAAACTTGTAACTATGCTCTATGATTTGGTAGAGCAAACCATGGGTAAACGAGGATTTTCTTTCGCGCCCTATATCGGCACATTGTTTGCATTTTCTCTTTTATCCAGTTTAAGCGGAATGTTTGGTTTAAGAGCTCCCACTGCGGACTATAACACCACACTTTGCTGGGCTCTGGTGACATTTTTCCTTGTTCAATATCAAGGAATTAAAAACAAAGGAGTCGGAGGATGGTTACATGGATTTATAGAACCAATGCCTCTTTTACTTCCGCTTAATGTAGTTGGAGAAATAGCTAACCCTATTTCACTCAGCTTCCGTCATTACGGAAACATTGCTGCAGGTCTTGTTATCACATCTCTGCTTTACGGAGGATTGTCAGCATTGACCTCAATCATATTCGGCGGTTTGCAAATACCTATTTTGCAGCTTGGTTTGCCAGCTATATTATCAATCTATTTTGATGTATTTACAGCTGCTTTACAGGCATTTATTTTCTGTATGCTTACTATGGTATTCATATCAGGAAACTTTGAATAGTTCTTTATATGTAAGAAAACTTACAAAAGAAATAAATTTATTTCAGGAGGAAAAAAATTATGGATAGTACATTATTGGCAAAAGCAATAGTTTTGGGATGCTCCGCAGTAGGCGCAGGTCTTGCAATGATCGCAGGTATCGGCCCCGGTATTGGTCAGGGTTATGCAGCAGGCCGTGCTGCTGAATCAGTAGGCCGTCAACCAGAAGCTCAGTCCGACATTACAAGAACAATGCTTCTCGGATGCGCAGTTGCAGAATCAACAGGTATTTATGGTTTGGTTGTTGCAATGATTCTCCTCTTTGTAAACCCATTTATCGGCAAACTTTAATATAAAGTTGTTCTAAGGTTTATGAAAGGAGGAATAACTCATGCCGCAAGCAGATACATATATGTCGTTCCTTTCAATCGACTGGACACTTGTTTTTATGCTTTGCAACACTCTCATCTTGTTCTTGCTTATGAAGAAGTTCTTCTTTAAACCTGTTAAAAAGATGATTGATTCCAGACAAAAAGAAGTTGAGGATATTTACGAAGAAGCCAACAAAGCTAATTCCGACGCTCAAAATCTTA
>JAHHUB010000234.1 GCA_020024175.1 Oscillospiraceae bacterium
ATATTCATATGCTTCTGCATAACGAGTATTGGCATGGTAAAGGAATAATTCTCCGGGTAAATGTTTAAATCTACCTTCTTTTACTGCGGTAAGTTCATTCCATAAAGGTATTTTATTATAAATATTAAGTGCTGTTTCTTCACTTCCATCACCGCTTCCACCTCTGGAGAGTATGAATTTAGGATCCAACTCAATTAGTTTTTCCATACTGATTACAGAATTTTTTGGATTTTCTTCGCCTTCAAATGCTACATTTACTGTTTTTAGATCTGTACAAAGATTACCCAGATAACCGCTGTTTGTAAGTGCGTAAACTCCTTTATCTGCATGGGGTAAAAGCATTACCATTGTTACAGGTTCTATATCTTTAATTTTTTCTTTTACTGCATTTATTCGAATCATATTATCTGTTCCGACTTTTTCATATAAATCCATTCTGTCGTTAAGCATACAGAACAATTCATATTCTTCCAGAAACCCTGCAAAATCTTCATGGTCATATGCAAAAAACGGGATATTATTCTTTTCAAGTACAGGTATAAGTTCCTGTGAAGATTTAGAACGAGGAGCTACAATTACTAAATCAGGTTCTTTATCAAGAAGTACTTCTAAGTTTACAGATCCATCGGAATCGCTCATAATTTCTACTTGTTGAATTTGTTTTGTAAGCTCATCTTGAGCTCTTGATGTTGTAAGAATATGATCTGTTCTTAAAATTGCTTTACCACCTGCTCCATACCATAAATCAAGTGAGTTATAATCTACTATTGCTACTTTTTCAGGATTCTTTTTAATTTCTACTTTTCTGTCTAATTTATCGGTAAATACAATTTTTCCGTCTACTTCTTTAAATTTATTACTATGTGGAAGTGTAACAGATGTATTATCTGCTTTTGCACTTGTTTCTTCAACAAAAACTTCAGGATAAATAAGTTTGGCTAAATTTGCATAAGCTTCACCATATCTATGATTTGGTTTATTCATATAAAGTTCTGTTGGCATATGATAATATCTGCCTTCTTTTACTGCAGTAAGATTATTCCACAATGGGTCGGAACCGAGAATCTCACCAGCTTTTTTTGCATCTCCGCCACCAAATGAAATTATATATTGAGGATCCATTTCAATAATGGCTTCCATACTCATTATATAATTATCGCCTTCTTCTTTATCTTTAAAGCCAAGATTAATTGCTCCCAAATCTTTAAGCATACATCCCAAAGTACTGTTAAAATTCATTACATGTGTACCTTTAGTTGCATTAGGCATTAATAGAAGTACTTCAGCAGGCTTTGCAGTGGATACTTTTTTTGTTATATTTGCGATGATTTCTGCATTTTTCCCTGCTAATTCGTCATATAAATCAGGTCTGTTATTAATTTTTGTGAAAATATCCATAATTTTAAGATATTCGTCAAAATTTTTGTATGCTAAACTGATATATTGAATTCCGTTTTCTTCAAATACAGGTATCATATCCATATTGCTCTTGTTACCTGCTGTAAGAATTACAAGGTCAGGATTGTATTCGAGAATTTTTTCCAAACTTACATCTGCTGCTGTTCCGATTACATCTGCATCTTTTACATTTTCAGGTACAGACATAGTTTTTTCAACTCTTGCTACAAGTGAACCACCGCTTGATGCCCATAAATCTACAAAACTTTCATAAATGCAAACTACTCTTTCAGGATTGCATTTAATTGTTTGTTCTTTTCCGTTGGAATCTGTAAATGTAACAGTTTCAAGTTTTTTATCCTTGGTTTCTTCACTTTGGCTTGATTGGCTTTCGGATAACTCATTGCTTACGGTTTTACTGCTTTCTTTTGGTTGAGAAGAACTGTTGTCATTGCCACAACCTGTAAAAATACTTGCACACATTGACACAGCTAAAATAAGTGTAATTAGTTTTTTCATTGTATATTTCTCTCCTAACATATAAATTTTGCAACAAAAAAAGCACTGAGCTATTTTACTCAATGCATACACAAATAAACCGAAATTTATAATAATTTCAGAATAAGTTTTTGGTAACTCCTGTATGCGAAGAGCCTGCTCTTATAAGCGCCAAATGTTAATATTGGTGTATTCTGACTCAGTCTCATCGCATTATACTCGCCTTCCCGATTTCTCAGTGGCTGATATTTACTATCCATGTATTTTGCTAAACTTTTACAGCAACGCACTTGTGCAGGAATCTAACCTGACTTCCTTAA
>JAHHUB010000235.1 GCA_020024175.1 Oscillospiraceae bacterium
TGTAAGCACAACCAATTCTTCCGGAGCAACAGGATTTTCCCTGTCAGTGATAATTTTGGTTATTCTCTCAACCAATACAGCAGTTTTTCCACTGCCTGCTGCTGCTGACAAAAGAAGTTCTTTTCCCCCTGTTTCAATGGCTGCCTGGTGCTGAGTTGTCCATTTAACATTACTCATCATAGTTTTCCTCCTTCTCATTGTCATTATCATCATGGTTTTTTCTGACGAATATTTTTTTATCTTCGGCACGATGTCCACAAGCGGTTTTATATATACAATATTCACATGGGTCAACTTTATATGCGGAAACAGTGGGCACAGCTTCTATATTTCCACTGTGAAGTATTTCACACATTTTTTTGATATTTTCTTCCACTTTATCTTTAAGTTCACGCATTTTTGCCAAATTTGCCACAGATGAATCCGAGCCCAGTGTTCCGTCTTTTTTTATTGTAACAGGTATATATACGCATTTAAAGGATTTACCTTCGGCATTTTCTGCTTCTCTTTCCATACCCGCTATAACATCATTATCATCTAAAATAATACCGTTCATTTTCATAGTTTCATTTTTGGTTTTCAGTATTTCTTCAGTTGTAGAATTTGAGTCCACAGAAGAAATAACATTTTTTGATGGCATATACAGCACACCTGCCGGAAGTACATTGCTGTCATCGGAAATTTCCGGGCATATGGCAAAAAGATATATGAGCATCTGCATATTAAGTCCATAATACACATCGGCTTCGCTGAAATTTTTTCTTCCTGTTTTGTAATCCACCACTCTGTAATATTTTTTTCCGTTTTTGATAAGGCAGTCAATTCTGTCAACTACACCTTCTACCACTATTTTGCTGCCATCATCACATTTTATAGGTGTTGATTTAATTCTGCTGTCCAATCCTATTTTTTCTTCAAAATATACAGGTTTAAATTTAGACTGGGAAAGTTCTTCAGATAAATGTTTCATTATCAAAGTCATGTTATCTCCTATTCTTTCAAAGAGATATTTAACTCTGGAGTTTAAATTGGCATTGCTGATATTTTCATTCATATATTCTTCAAGATATTTTTTTACCAGTTTATCTCTTTCATCATCTGTAAGTTCGGTAAAATTTTTCCCTTGGGAATATATGGGGTTAATCATTTTTTCCATGATGTAATGTATGAGTTTTCCTGTTTCAACAGCGGATACATCAACTTTTTGGCGTTTTTTGATTTTCAGGGCATTTTGAGAAAAATATGAAAATTTGCAGCTATAGAAATTATCTAACTTTGAGGGGGAAATTTTCATGTTTTTTCCAAATAAATTTTTAGCCAGCTCTGTATTTTTTATTTTATGACAAGGGTTTTCCCTGGCAATTTCCAGTTTTTTCAGTATTTCAGTTCTGTTTTCATCCTCTGCGATAAAATCTTCTAAAACTGCTTTGTATTCTTCATTGTCATAGTTTTCACTAAGATTTTCTATGGCAGTATCTGTGTTCCAAACAGAGTAAAAGCTGTCATTATGTTCTGTTTCCTCTGCTCCAGATATTCTTTTAACTTCATTGTAAATAACAGAAGGTCTGTTTTCACTGCCGTTTAATTCACCTATAGGATAAGAAACATATAATCTTTCGGAAGGTCTAGTCAATGCAAAATATGCGTAATAAGATTCGTAAGTTTCTCTTTCTTCCACATCGGCAGTGAGATTTAAACCAAGATTTTGAATTTTTCCTCTGTCATTGTCGCTTAAAATTCCGCCTGAGGAAATTTCTGCGGGGAAAACTCCTTCCACACAGCCCATTACAAAAACAGCTTTTACATTGTCAGGTCTTATTCTGTCAGCTTTTCCCACGATTACATGGTCCAGTGTCTGGGGTATTTGACCTAAATCACAGTTATCAAGACAAAGCTGCATAAGTTCTCCGTAAGCTATAGCAGACATTTTAGTATCTCCAATGAGATTTGCAAAAATATCCAGTATATCCATAAAATTATCCCAAGCGGATTTTTGCAAAGATTTATATTCATTCTGTTTTTCTTCCGGCATATCTAAGGCAAAATCCAATATCTTATCATAAGCATTTAAACTATCCAAAAGTTCATATATAGCTATGGCATAACTTCTGCCGTCAGTATCCCTGATTTTTTGAACAAAATCTTTGACAGGTTCATATACAGCTT
>JAHHUB010000236.1 GCA_020024175.1 Oscillospiraceae bacterium
AAGATTTAGCTGAAAAACGAGCAAAAAAAGCCGCAAGAGATGCTAAAAAAGAAGAAAATAAAGACAAACCTGTAAGTGATAAACCTAAAAAAACAAATAACAGCGCAAAAATCAAAAAGATAAACAAACAGCTTGAGGGAATAGAAAAAGCTGAACAAATGTTGTCTGATTTACTTTCACATGGACTGGGTACACTTACAGGTACATCAATAAAAACATATGAAAATCTGGCAAAAGATTTAAACAGCTACTATTTGACAGGTGCAGAAGTTTGTTTTTATCGTTTAGCCAATGAGATTAAAAAAATACAAACCAATCCTGAAAATGCAAACTATAATGAAGTTATTAGAATTGTAATTTATCTAAATGCATTACTGCAAAAATCACAAATATTTTTACAGGAAAAACTGGATAAAAAAGAATATGATGTAGAAGATAATTTCTTATATGAAAGTTTGGGCGGAATATGGAAGCTTGATGAACTTGAAAAAATAGGTTCTGTAAAAGAAAACATTGAACTTGTACAGCTTTCTTTTGATGTTTACCTTGATGAAGCTAAAAAAGAATATATTGACAGAGGATATTGGATAGACCTTAGAAGTGGAGAGATACATCAGACATTAAATTATCGTCCTCTTAAAGCACTTAAATATGTAAAGGCGGAGGACACCTGTTTTGACAAAGTTATTACACCAAAGCTTTACTATTATCCCGGAACAGGAAATCAGCGTATTCGTTGGGATTCATACTCTATGGAAAAAACAGACAGCACCACATTTGAAAAAATATTTGATTTTGCTCAAAAGGAGTTATCACCTGTAGTAAAACTGGTTAAAAACGAAATAAAAAATACTATGTCAGAAAAATATTTAGCTGTTATGATTGCTTTTGACAAACTGGGCAAAGTAGGCGATGAAATAGTATTGCAAGACAAAAACGGAGAAAAAATTGCTCTTCGCAATATGAACGATGATGACATCAGTCATATGTCTGTACATAAATTGGAGTTTTTGCCGAGATCGGAATATAACAATAATCAGGTACTATTCGGATTAATGTTTTATGATAATAAAGATGCAAGTATGTGTATTCAGCCATACAGTCTGATTACTAAGGAAAACATTATTCGTCTGCAATATTAAAAGGAGGTAAAAACAATATGAATCCACTGATAGAATTAAAAGAACGACTGGTATATATTTCTATTGCAGGGACACAACTGTTAAACGAGGATTTTCGTCTTAAAAAATCAATGCAGAGCTTTGCTCCACTTGCCGAGAAAAACCCTGTATTTAAAAAAATATATACAAATTTGGAAAATCTAATATCAGCCCCAAAGGATAAGCAGGGGATTTTGCTCATGAATTTGCTTGGACTTATTGATGCTGTTTTGTATACTCAGGCTGCATCAAATATTGAGGGAGAACTTACAGAATTTTCAACAACAGTAAACTTAGGTGAAATTATACAAGTGCGTTACAGCGAAATGAAACCTCTGATTGATGCTTTGACTACAACAGGTTCAGGAAGAATTGAAGTACTCAAAAATACAATTATGAATAACCCACACTATCTTGCTGATTACAGAATAATAGATGCACTTATTAAAGATTTGTGCGACCCATACGGTGAAATGGCGGATTTAGTTTATTCTGTATTGGAATGTATGTGTACCAATAAACCCATACAATTACAAGACCCGGATAGCTATTATAAAACTAAACCGGTTGATTTACCGCAAATAGACCAAGCACAGTTATTATCTCAGTTAAAAAGAAATTTTGACCCACAAGGCAAAAAAGAAATGGTTAAAAGATTTTCTTTAATTGCAAGTCTTGCTAAAGAAAGTGAAAATGAGTGGTATTTATCACTTCTTAATGAAGTAAAAAAAGAAATGAGAGAAGCTGTAATCTACGCATTGCAATATAAGAAAGAAAATATTCCATTATTACTTGAAATGGTAAAGAAGGAGCGGGGTAAAGCAAAGGATGCAGTATATGATATTTTAGCTATAAATTACACTCCTGATTTGTTTGATTTTTGGAAAAATGAAATTATAAAAAATCCATCATCAGTACAACATCTAAAAAATACAAAATCAAATGAAATTTCAGACCTTATTGC
>JAHHUB010000237.1 GCA_020024175.1 Oscillospiraceae bacterium
TTTAAAACATCTGTAAAAAGTTTTAAATAAACAAAAATGCCAAGTAAAACCTAAAAATTTAATAGTAAGAATATAAATTTTATAACAGAGGCAGTTGAATTAAACAAAATATATTCACTCCTTTACAAACAGAGCGTTAAGTCTGTACTAAATATACAGAAAATATGAAAAATAAATCTACACGCTGTAAAGGTATAAGATAATTACACGGAAGCATGGCTTCATAGGAATATAAAAAATTCAACTGAAAAGGTGATATATAAAATATGAATAATATCGAACAAAATCAGTAGCCTAACCTGTATGTGTTGCAGGTTAGGCTACTGATTTTGTTATTCTTCTGTTATATATCTTATTTTGCCGTCATGGTAAATTATAATTATGCACTCATATATACTGTCTTTTTCCAAATAAAATCCTGACAACATAAATTCATGATAGCCATATCTTTCACCCATAACATCAAAAGCAATTTCAGGATTTGCAGAAATAAAATCTGCAAGCATAATTTTTTCTCCGTTAAAATGCCCATAATTTCCGCAAAGTACATCTGTGTATTTAAGCATATACACACAGCCAAAATCACCGTACTCGGTGTCTATTCCGTCAACACATAGACTTCCCTCAACTTGTTTACAGCCGTTTGTATTGATTTTGGTAAATCCTCCGTCAAAATTAAGAAGAAGGGAATTTCCTTCAATTTTTATTTTTGTTAAACGGCTGTCATGGAGTGAATAAGGTACCTCTCGAATAGTTTCCTGTATTGTTTCTTTCATAATTTCACTTCCTTTTAAAAAAACGCCCGTATATAATATGCGGGCGTTTTATATAAGTCAAATATTACAATGTTTTTTCAATAGTTTCTGCCAATTCAGAAAGTGAACCTTCATCGAAAGGCACTTTAAGACCTGCTGCTCTAATCAAATCAGTAAACTTCATGGAACCGCCTCTCTTTACATGTTCAACATAAGTATTGAGAGCCTTATCATAATCCTTTTCAGCCAACTGCCAGAACTGGAGAGCAACGGTTTGAGCAAGTACATAGTCAATGTAGTAGAAAGGTGAAGAATAAATATGTTGCTGACGCTGCCACATTGCACCTTTTGCGTAGAATTCAATTCCGTCAAAGTCCAGGTATGGGCGATAAATCTTTTCAAGTTTAGCCCATTCTGCATTTCTTTCCTCAGGTGTAAGATCAGGATTAGCATAAATAATATGCTGGAAGTGGTCAACCATTGTACCATATGATAAGAATGTCAAAGCATCTTCAACCTGAGAAGTCTTGTATTTTTTAAGGTCTGTTTCGTTGAAGAATCTGCCTATACCTTTCCATGAAAGGAATTCCATGGACATAGAGTGAGTTTCTGCAATATCCATTGTGTAGCTCAGCATATAAGCATTTTTATCTTTTCTGTTCATATAGCCTTCAAAACCATGACCAAATTCATGGAAAGTAGTTCTTACAGCATCTTCTGTACCATTGTAGTTTAAAAATACAAAGGGACATTCATATGTAGGCACACCGGAACAGTAAGCACCAATGCGTTTTCCCGGTCTGTCAGGAGCATCATAGAGTTCATGTTCAAGCATAAAATCTATGTATTCTTTAAAGAGAGGGGACATATCTGTGAACACCTGTCTTGTAAGCTCCATCATTTCTTCAGCACTTTCACAGCCCTTGGGGTTACCATCAGCGAATCTGTAGTTGTTGTCGTAAATTGTAATTTTATCAAGACCCAATCTCTTAGCCTGATTGCTCTTGGCCTTTACGATAACAGGTACAATAACATCTGCAATTTGTTTGCGGAAAACTTCTACATCTTTTTCATTATAACTGTTTCTGTTCATACGGATATATCCGAGAGGTGTATAAGTTTTGTAACCCATCATCTGAGCTTGTTTTGTTCTGTTTTTAACAAGCTTGTCAAAAGTTGTATCCAAAAATTCCTTACCACTGATATAGAAATCGGAAAGAGCCTGCATAGCAGCTTTTCTCACACTTCTGTCATCATCGGTTGTAAATTTTGAAACAGCAGAAATTGTCATTTCTTTGCCTTGGAATTTAACTTTGGCATTGGCATTAAAAAGCTGGTATTCGGAAACCAAT
>JAHHUB010000238.1 GCA_020024175.1 Oscillospiraceae bacterium
CACTGCCGTTCGATTATTTTGTCAAACAGTTTTATGAGTTCTTGCAGGAAAACAAAATTTGTTTTCTTTTTGATATTCATGATGTTGAGGTCAATGTATCAGATTATCTCACTCAACCTCATACACAAGGCGGAGCTTTTGTGGTTTTCTTTACAGAAGACACCGCCGAGGATGTTGTGAATCAGGTTTTTGACTTTACAGAAAGTCTGGATACAGAGCGTTTTCGTGATGAAATAAAGTATATGCGTCTTAATGTTTATTTTTCTGGCGAGTCGAAATCGCTTCCCAGTAAATCGGACTTTGTGAGGATGCCATGTTTCATGCCCTATTATAAAGACTCTACTGATCAAGATAGGGAGTCTGTGTTGGCTGAGATCAATGAAACCTTTTATGAGCACAAATAATTAGGAGCTGAAACGGGAGGACTTAACCATGCCGAACCAAGCAACCATACGCATTATAGAACTATTTTGTTTTCTTTGCTAATACAAAACACATATTTTGTTACAATTTGCCTATGAAAACTACTGTTAAGATGATGAAGGTGAAAATATAATGAGTGAGAACACAAAAGATCCTCTATTTGAAAAGATAGAATTACTTATTAGTAGAAATAACTTGATTACAGCAGAAAAGATGATAAAAAAATATGGAGATTCATTCAGTAAGTCGCAAAAAAAAGATCTGGAAAGAAAAATTATTAAACAGCAAAAAACAAAGCAAAAAAAGGCGAAAAAAACACTGAGACGCCAAAAGTACAGTGCCTGTTGGGATAAAGTTTTAGAATGGATCAAAAAACTTTTGGTTTATTCATGGTTCGTCTTAGGAGTCATAGTAGGCCCATATTGTAGAATGGAATCTTTTACCTTACGTGATAGCTGGGATGGACCACCATTTAAGCATAATTTTATTATGGAATGTTTGAAACTTTTGCTTATATTTCTTTCAGTCCTTTATTTTGGGGTTAAATTCCTTGAAGAGCATTGGGAGAGAAAGATACATAAAGATGGAATGATTAAATTAAAAGATAGAGATAAATTAGGATATGACTGGTATTATAGCCTTGAAAAATATAATGCTGAAAGAGAAAAAAACTGGTTCAAGGGCTTATTGGTTGCTTTGCTTCTTTTTATCGTTCATTTAGTATACATGGTAAAATTATTTTCGTAAGGATAGATGTAAGTCTAAAACAGATTTTAAGGTTTTATTTTTTGACTTAAATATAGTTTAATTTATTCAGTAACAATATTATAATTAAAGGAGTGCTGGTATGCGAGATCATATAAAAGATGTTAAGTATTATAAAGAATATCTGGCAGAGAATATGAAACGGATTACCAAATTTCAGGAACTGCTGAAAACATTGAAAAACGATAATGTAGAGGGCAGATGCGGATGTGCTGCGTTTATTGGAGATCTTTACCTGAGTAGAATATGTGCTTTATACTCATCAGGAGCATGCATTCATGATATTGAAGAAATATATCCTTTGTTTTTAGAGTATTTTATTCAATCTCTTGACAAAACAGTAGGATACTTTGATGTTATTGATGCAATTTCTCTTGGGGTTCTGTTGGATGCAAAAGACAACCTTCCTGCATTGAAAATGATTGTGCAGAAAACCAATATGCGAGATAAACTGACAGATACTTTGCTGCATAGCATGGACGATACATGGCCGATTGTTGAGGTGGATCTTTGCTGTACTTGGTTTTTAGAATTTTTGGAGTGTACAGAGATTGAGCGTGGGGACTATCTGAAACGGTATCTGACCAAAATGTGGTATCGGGATCATCAGGATGCCTCATGGTACGATGATCATAAGTCAACTGAAAATATTTATGTTGGCTACTGGAGCTTCGAGGTTGGAGCTGTTGCAAAATTATATGGGGTACAAGATAGTTCGGAATGGCCCTATTATCCCTATGATATGGTACATAAAATTTAGTAAACAAAGCCTTTGTCCTAACTTTTCTTTTGTAAGAAAAGTTCATATTTGTATGAAAGTTTTATTAAAAAAGTTTTGTAATATATTTTGGGATTTATTATTTAAGTTGTCAGTGTAATTGAAAAAAAGGTGATTTGTGTTATTATGTTAAATGT
>JAHHUB010000239.1 GCA_020024175.1 Oscillospiraceae bacterium
AAAGAGAAAAGAGGAGTCCTCTTTTCTCTTAAATTGCAATTTTAAATTATCCAACCATAATTTTGGCTTCCGGGAGAATTTCGTTTTTGTTCTGAGGGCCTTTCATAGCAAGTGAAATTGCAAAGGAGATAGGACCCACACGACCAATAAACATAAGCAGAATTAAGAACATTTTTGCCACCGCTCCCGAAACCGAAGTTACACCACAGGAAAGTCCCACAGTTGCAAAGGCGGAAACTGATTCAAAAAATACATCTACACCACTGTAACCTGTTTCAGAAAGGGTATTAAGAATGGATCCAGCGGAAATTGATATTCCTAAAATTGCTATAACCATAATAGAAAGTGATTTATAAACAGTGTTGTGAGATAATACTCTGCCAAAAACAGTAGTTTCATCTTCACCTTTGATAATGGAGTAAACTGTCATAATAACAACAGTGGCAGTGGTTATTTTAATTCCTCCTCCTGTTGAACCGGGGGCAGCACCGATAAACATAAGAATACAAGAGAGGATTTTGGTTTCTCCTCTCAAAGCAGCTATATCTATGCTGTTAAATCCCGCAGTTCTGGTGGTAACAGATTGGAAAAATGCCGCTAATAATTTTTCACCAAAAGAAAGTTTGCCCAAAGTTTCGGGGTTTGTCCATTCTGATGTCAAAAACATTATAAATCCGCTGAACAGTAATATAGCTGTACCTGTGAGGACTATTTTAGTATGCATGAGAAGTTTTTTGTTTTTTTTGTAATTAATAACATCTCTCCATACCAAAAATCCTAAACCTCCCAATATAATTAACATAGATATTGTAAAGTTTACATTTATATTTCCGACATAATTTGTAAGAGATATAAACTCCTGCTCTCTGCCTAAAATATCAAAACCGGCATTGCAGAAGCTGGAAACTGCTAAAAAAATGGAAATCCAAATACCTTCTTTACCATATATGGGTATGAAAGTAAATGACAGCAAAATTGCACCTATCATTTCCACTGTTATGGAAGCAGTAACCACAAACCGAATTATCCTTGAAATATCTGACAAAGAATTGCTGTTTATGGATTCCTGAGCAAGCTGCATACCTCGCAGTCCTAACTTTCTTCCCAAAGCAAGGTTAAAGAATGAGGTCAGTGTTACCAACCCCAAACCGCCTATTTGAATAAGCAGAAGTATAATCGCTTGCCCAAATACAGACCATTTAGTGTAAGTATCAAAAACAATTAATCCTGTAACACAGGTGGCTGATGTAGCTGTAAAAAGTGCATCAAGAAATCCGGTCATTTGTCCATCTTTAGAGGAGATTGGAAGCATAAGCAAAATTGCACCTGTTATAATTACTGACATAAAGCTTATGGCTATTGCCTTAGCCGGAAATTTGAATATACTTGTTTTTTTACCTTTTGTTTGTATCATTTATATATATATACTCCTTTTCGTATTTGAAATTTTTGTATTATACATTATAACACTATAATTTATAATTTTAAAGGAGAATTTTAACTTACATGGTCTTAAAATTTTATATATAATTATATTGTAATAAAATGGAATATGGTGTATAATGAATTTAAAAGAATATTAAGAAGGTGTTTTTTTGAACAAATCTAAATTAGTTCTTGTATCTTTGGATAGTTTGCCAGATGTATTTGAAAAAGTTTTGACAGCAAAAAAACTATTGGCACAGGGAAAAGTCAAAAGCGCTGCGGAAGCTGCCAGAACAGCCGGAATATCAAGGAGTGCGTTTTATAAATACAGAGATTCTGTATTTTTGTATGAGAATAAGGAACAGGAAAGAATGGTAAATCTTTATTTAAAATTAGAAGATGAACCCGGGATTTTATCATCTGTAATTTCCGCACTTTATAAAGAAGGCGTAAATATTATTACGGTAAATCAAAATATACCTGTGGATGGAGTGGCGCCGGTATCTATTTGTGCAAAACTTACAGGAGAAGGTCAGGGTATGAGTGAACTGCTTGATTTTTTGGAAAAAATGCCGGGAGTAGTTGAAGCAAGAAATATAAGCTAATGTCAAAATAATATTATTTTAAAAG
>JAHHUB010000024.1 GCA_020024175.1 Oscillospiraceae bacterium
ATATATTGTTGCAATTATAATCAAAACAGACAACATAATCACACTGATTTTTATCAGTATATTTTTTTTATTATTGATAATTTACACCTCATTTTGTTTTTGAATTTAATGTATTATTTAGCTTTATATTAACATATGGATATTAATTTTTCAATTACATTCTAATTACTCAACTTTTAATGTAATAATAGAATGAACAAGCAATACTTTACAGCTTTCTAATGGCATTTACACAGCTTTTTTGTTTAACGGTGTTGTGTACATTGTCCGATTTTCTCAATCTGATATAAATTTTTAGTCATTAAAAGAAAAACGCAGCCATCTTTAATAGATGACTGCATTTTTTATAAAATTATAATTTTTGTCTGTATTTTAAATGGAAATTATTTTGCCGGGTAAATTGTTACTCCTTCACCAACTTCCATAGGTTTAACCTCTCCTCTCATAACAGCCTCCTTAAATTCACTTGGTATATTGAGTGGAGGAAAGTTATTTTGTGCAGGGTCAAAATTTTTACTATTTTCATTATATTTTACTTCAATATCCCATATATCATCTAACTCAATCTTTTGAGCAAAGGGGATATTTTTTTGAACTTCACCGGAAAAAGATGCATTATTGGAATCGTTATATACATCTTTGGTGTAAACCACACCATCAATATTTTGCAATTTATCAGAAGTTTCAGCAGCAAAGGCAGACAGTGCAAAACTGCTTGCTGCCAACACACAGACGATAGCAGTAGTTATTATTTTTTGAGATTTTTTTCCGTTTAACATAATTACAATTCTCCTTTTCATCGTTCTTTTTGGGGATATAAAAGAAATCCCTTGTACAGATCGAATTTTCTTTGACAACTGTATATATGAAATTAAAAGATAACCATACTGTTTGCGTTCATCATAACTTAAATTTCGAACTACTTCAGCATCACATGATGTTTCCATATAAAAGTCTAAGTCCCTGCAAAGCAGCCACACAATGGGATTGAACCAATAAATGATTTTGAGTACTGTTCCTAACATTTTCCACCACAGGTCATGTCGTCTGTAATGTACAAATTCATGTTTTAAAATCATTGATACATTATCAACATCCGGTTGTTCCACAGGCACTGCAATAATAGGTTTAAAAAAGCCAATCATCATTGGTGAATTTACTTTAGATGATACCCTTAACACAGATTGCTTAAAAACTCCACACTCTAATGCACAACAATTTGCCGTTTCGCAAAGTTCTCCGGAAATGGGTTTTGTATGCTTTTGGGATAACTGCCAGCGAAAACACATAAAAGTAATTAGATACCATAGTGTCAAAATGAAGACTCCTATACACCAAACAAACAGAATTTTTTGTTGTGATGTACTGCTTAAAAAGAAACTGCTCAAACCTGATTTCTCTGCTCTATCTGTTAAACCAATTATTTCGGATAAATTCTTTTCAGAAATGGCTGTGCCAAATTGCAGTGAATTTCCTGTTGCAGGCAGTATATTAATTTTTATCAATTTAATTAAAGGCACAAGCTGATAAAATGGAATCAAAAACATTATCATAATAGCAATACAACTAATATAACAAAAACGCTCATTTACTCTGTTTTTTGCCACAAATACCAGCCCTTTAAACAGAAGATACAGTATACTTGATATAACATTTAAACACAGCAGAGTGGAAAACAGATAAAATACCATATATTATCCCCCTCTGTACTACTGGTTATCTAACCATTCTTTCAAAGAATCCCTGTCCTCTTTTGACATTGTAGTACCACCATATAAAGCAGCAAAAAAATTTTTTATAGACCCATCATAAAGTGTATCTAAAATTCCCTGAGCACCGTCCCGTTCATATTCTTCACGGGATTTTATAGGACTGTAATAAGGGACTCTTCCTTCACGCCTGGATGTTACAACACCTTTTTGTGCCAGCCTAGACAGAAAAGTTGCCAATGTTGATGCTTTCCATTCTTTATTGTAGTGTTCTGCAAAGTAGGATAAAAGCTGTGCAGCAGACATAGGAGTTTTGGACTTCCACAAAATCTCCATAATTTCATATTCAGTTTCTGAAAGTTTTTTAGATCGATCCATAATTATTTCCTCCTTATCCTTAATAGCTATCTTGGATGATATTATATTACTACACATTTGTAGAAATGTCAATACTTCTACAAATATATAGTAAAATAAAATATAAGGACTATCATAAAACATGGCAGTCCACTGTCATTATAAAATTACATTAAAAGCAAAACAAAATGAAGTGTTGCAACAAAATTCTTGCTAACACTTCATTTAAAAAAACTAATTCATTTTCTGTATTTCTCAGCTATTTCCTGATAACAATTAACCTCTGTAAATATAATTATAAATACTTTCTCTGCCAATGTGGTTTATTCTGATCAAAGCTGACATCCAGGAACGGTTAGCAGCCCTGTTTCTGTTTTGGTCAATCTTGCCATCCATAAACTTTCCAATAAACAGCTTAAAAAAATCTTTGAGCATATTGGAAAGTTTACTGCCAATTTTGGAATTGTCAAGCTTATCTGTAAATATCTTATATTCTTCGGCTTTGTACCAATCTGTGCTGAAAGAAAAATCAGGTTTAAACAATCTGTATGCTACATTTGGTTTATATTTAGAATAATATCATCATTCTGTATCTTAAAAAAGGTATAATAAATTTTACAGTTTCCAGCTTACAGCAATTTCTCTTTGATCTACAAACCGCTTATAAATTCCATCCTCTGCAATTAATTCATCATGTTTACCTTTCTGAACAACTTTACCATTATCAAGTACCAAAATTTGATCGGCATTTTGAACAGTTTTTAGTCGGTGTGCAATCATTATAATTGTTTTTTCTTTGGTTAATTCATAAATTGCAGACAAAAGTTCCTGTTCATTTTCAGGATCCACATTGGCCGTTGCCTCATCTAAAATGATGATAGGAGCATCTTTCATTATTGCACGTGCTATGGACAGTCTTTGTTTTTCTCCGCCAGACAGAGAGTCGCCGCTTTCACTAATGACAGTATCATAACCATCGGGAAGTGCCATAATAAAGTCATGACATCTTGCCCTTTTTGCAGCAGAAATTACAGTTTCCATAGATGTGTCAGGCTGACCAAAGCGAATATTGTTTGCTATTGTATCCTTAAATAAATAAACATTCTGAAAAACAAAACTGAAATTTCTCATCAATGCATCCATACTGTATTCCTTAATATTTCTTCCTCCCAGGCTAACTGTACCACTGTCCACATCCCAGAATCGGGAAAGAAGATGACACAGTGTGGTTTTTCCGCTGCCGGAAGGACCTACAATGGCTGTTGTTGTTTTTTCCGGAATAGTAACGGATACATCATTAATAATTTTCTTCTCATCATATGCAAAATCAATATGTTCTGCCTTTAATTCAAAAGATTTGGGACAATCGTCAACACCATCAATATCCATTGTTGGTAAATCTAAAATTTCATTTGCCCTGTTTACACTCAAATCAACAACACGAATCAATGCAGAGTATTTTCCTGCTTTTTCCAAACCTTCCATAATTACAAAAGAACAAATCAGCAGCATAATACAATTTAACAGTGTCATACTTCCATTGGTATAAAAGAAAATCGAGGCGATTGACATAACAATACCAATCATTTTCGCTATAAAGCTTTGTATTGTTAAATGTGGAATTAAAGTAAGCTCCATATCTATATTGGCTTTTGCGTTTTCGTCAATAGCTGATTCCAGTTTCTTATTGTATTTTCCTGATAAATGATAGGATTTTACCTCGGATATACCTTTAATATATTCCAAAACCTTTTCTACAACCGAAGTATCAGATAAAATTTTCTTTTCTGAACAGGTTTGTGATACTTTTTGCATTATTGTATTGGCAAGTATATATAATGCCAAACCTAATACTATCAGAATACCTATTCTCCAATCAAAAAAGAACATCATTATAGTTACAACACCAGTCAGAAAAACTCCGCTTGTAACTAACATAACAACTCTTGTTCCCACATCCGATAAATTTTCCATGGTATTTGTGGTAACAGATGTGATTTTACCCAAACTGTTTTCATTAAAGTATCCCATAGGAAGATAACGCATATGTTCTGCAATTTCCATTCTCTTGTCAGCAGCTGTGCCATAACCAGCTTCTGTCTGAAGCATAGTGGAGCGATAATTAATAATAGACGAGCCTAAAATAGACACCAGCATAATTCCAAAGGATGTCCAAATATCCTTATTTGTAATTGTTCCGTTTAAAATTGCTGTCAGCATAACTCCGATTGCAGGAATTTTAAGTGCACCAAATAAAGTTGAAAAAACACTGAGAACAATGGATATATAAAATTTTCTGCGATTTTCTTTGCTGCAAAAATAAAAGAATTTTTTTAAAGTTTTATACATTCTTCACACCTCCGCATAAACTGTCTTTTGCAGATATATGGGCTTTCCAAAGTTTTTGATAAACAGGACAGGTATTAAGCAGTTCTTCATGAGTGCCGTTTCCTGCAATATTTCCCTGTTCAACTACTGCTATTTGGTCAGCATCTGTAATTGTGGAAAGCCTATGTGCAATTACAATCAGTGTTTTTCCTTGTATAAGTTTTGCAACAGATGCCTGAATAATTGCCTCATTTTCCGGGTCTGTATAAGCTGTAGCTTCATCTAAAATAATGATAGGTGCATTTTTCAGCATAGCTCTTGCAATACAAATTCTTTGTTTTTCTCCTCCGGAAAGGTGGTCGCCGCCGCTTCCTACAACTGTTTTAAAACCATTTTCCAATCCCATAATAAAGTCCCAACAGCCACAATCCTTTGCTGCCTGCTCAACCTCTGCATCTGTTGCAGTGGGTTTACCCATACGAATATTTTCCATAATTGTATCATCAAAAAGGAAATTATCTTGGGACACATATGCCACCAAACTGTAATACTGCTCAGTTGAAAGCTTTTTAATATCTGTGCCTCCTATGCAAACACTTCCTGATTTTACATCCCAGAATGAGGCAATTAACTTTGCTATTGTGGATTTTCCTCCACCGGATGGACCTACCAAAGCGTTTACCGTGCCTTCCTTAAAAGTCAAATCTATCCCATGGAGTACTTCTTTTTCATTATAGCCAAAGCATACTTTATTCAAAGTAACTGTGTGATTTTCAGGCTGAGGCTGATTTGTTTCAGGGCGGGACATTTCTTCTGCATCTATAATAGAGATAACTTCTCCAAGGACTGTGCCCAATTTTGCAATATCATCACTAAATGCCATACAGTTTAAAATAGGAGTAATAAGTCCCATTGCAAGAATTGTTATCAAAATAAAGTTTGATACAGACAATGAACCGCTGCGCACCATCAAACCACCCACAGGAAGAACAGTAATCAAAGTAGCAGGCATAATATTCATTGCAAATGTAAAATAAACATTGCTTTTTCTCATCCAATCCACATAGCTGGCTGCACCTTCTTTGGTTGCTGCAACAAACTTATCATATGAACTTTTTGCCTTGCCAAAAACCTTGATTACTTCAATACCGCCTATGTATTCAACAGCTGTATCATTAAGGTTTTTAGTTGCAATCACTGTGCGTTTATAGTTTTTTTCATATCCGATCATCATACACATAAAACAAATCATACCAACAGGAAAAGTAATTAAAGAAACCAGTGCCATTCTAAAGTCAATAATCAAAAGATAAATAAGTGTTGCCAAAACCGCACACAAATTTGCTGTTATTTCCGGAATCATATGGGCAAGTGTGGTTTCAATACTGTCAATTCGTTCTACAAGAATATTTTTCAGATTGCCTGAACCGAAATTTTTAACTTCGCCTAAGGGCATCCTTTCCAATTTAAGCAATCCTCTTTTGCGAATATTGGCAAGAACTGCAAAAGTTGCAACATGGGAACATGAAGTAGAAAACCCATAAAAAAGTACATGTATAAGCCAAGTTCCTGCCATAATCAAACAATCTGTCATGTAACCTTTGAAATTCATGTCGCCGCCAAGTAATTTTCCGATTATATGTGCCATTATAATAAATGGTATCATTTGACAAATTGTCCCTATAATTGCATAAATTACACTGAGAATATAGTATTTGCGTTTCTGACCTGCAAATTCCATAATCCATGCAAAAGTTCCTTTTTCTTTTTTCACTTAATTTCCTCCTTACTAACTGCTGAATACTCAGACTTTGTGTCAAAAAATGTTTAATTTTCTGAAAACCTTCTTTATTTAATGAGTAACTTTCTTTAACTGTTCTATGTTCCAAATACAGCACTGACAAATAAGTTCCAAATCATGTGTAACAATAAATACTGTTTTTTATCCTTTAAAGTTGATATTAATTGACCTGTTTGTTCCATATGCCGACGATCCAATCCATTAGTATGTTCATCAAACACCATCAAAGATTTATCTGACAAAATTGCTGATACAATAACTGTTCTTTGTTTTTGAGCACCTGATATGCTATATTCAAATCATTTACAGTAACATTCCCTTCCATATTTCCTTCTTAATAATGATGTATTAAACCATTGATAAGATGGGGAAGTGTTGTCTTTCCATAGCCGGATTCTCCGCAGAGCAATACGCACTATCCATCAGAAATTATTAAAGAAACAATCCAACTATTGTACCCATCAATGTAACCATACCGAATTTTTTACTTTTGTCAAAAAAAAAGCATCATTAGTATACTCACAACTATAGGACAAAGTATTGCAAGCATGGGAAGCATTATCGGAATATACCAAAGCATAGCAACTATAGCTGTTACCACACAGTAAATGGCGGCATAAATGCCAATATTGATTAGATCTTTTGCTTTTATTCTGGTTCATTGTAAAATACCTCTTTCCTAAAAAATATATATTGTAATTAACAAGCCATTTCAGACCTGAATAATCCGTAAAATAGTTAGCATAAGCTAACTCATATACAAAAATTATAGGGTTTTAAAACCCCATAATTCTTTTCCATCCAGCCTCATAAAAAGTAATGAGTTGTTTTATATATTCTGATGCATTTTCTCTCGGAATTTCGTGTACAAATATCTCAAAGTAAGCATAAAACATTCCACTGGTCAACATATGTTCCAACTGAGGATGTACTGTATTCATATGCATACCATTTTGATTCATAACTTCCGAAAAATCATGAGTAGCATCACAGTCCATCTGTATCATGTCATGTATTAGATTTTCATAGACTGTACCCTCCGAACAACATAAAATCAGCTTAAATGCATCAATATTATCATAAATATAATCTGTTATATCAGACATTCCTGCAACTGTATAGTCCATCATACATGTACGCTGTTCTTCCGGCGGTATATTATGAAAATCGTCCAAAATCTTTTGATACATCTCCAATATATGAGTATGCTGCTCTTTTACCAAAGCATCAAACAGCTCTTCCTTGCTATTAAAATATCCATAAAATGCACCTGTAGTAACATTTGCTTTTTTTACAATAGTTCGCAGAGATGCTCCCTGAAAACCTTTTTGAAGAAATTCCTGACATGCGGCTGATAAAATATTATCTAAAGTTGAATGTTCATTTTCGCCCATGTCAAATCCCCCTTCATATATTATAACAGTGTTATATAACACTGTTATAATATCATAATAATTTAGCTTTGTCAAGAAAAAAGATTTTATTTTTTCAATTTTAGTTATAATAATTATGTAAATGTTGTCTTTCATTTCAATTCCCAATAATTATTTATACAAAATTTTACTAAAACCTTTTGAATACTGGATTTTATATATAAAAATAACCGCTGACTTTTACACTGTTTCTGTGTGTCAACGGCTATTTTTTATATTTGTTAGTAGCGGTTTGTTCTTTGATTATGATGTCGTTCATTTTTAAATACAAACTGACGAATTTTAGTTTCTGTCATTGCATCTAATGAAATCCATTTACAACCATACCCCAGTATATTGTCAGTTGTAGTGGGAATTTGATTTACAATTTCCGCATCAATGGAAAACCCGCCATCATCATTTGGTAATATAACGGAAAATTTAAGACCTGTAGGAAGTCGTGTTTCTGAAACAAATGACATTCCACCTGCACTTATATTTCTTATACGTGCTTTTACTTCCATCCTAATAGAATAAGCATTTAATACAACTTCTATATTCAGAGGTATACGCAGGTCCTTTCTGATATTTGAACTTTTTTCCGGCAATCTTACTCTATGGCCAATCCATAAACTGTAATCATACATTCCATGATTTAAACTTATACTATTCAAAGACAAGCGATAGACTGCATCATTTTCTTCTTTTGTTTTAGACACAAGAAATGCCTCTGACGGAATACAGTCGGCATATTGTTCCAATATATGTATCATAAAGCAGTTTTCTGTTTCTTCATAGTAAACATTTGCAAGTGGTTCAGAATCAACACTGTAAAGCTGTCCGCGATTTGCGGATTTATCACGATCACACTCATTTATGATTGAATTCATATGTTTTCTCCTTATTCTTTCCCTCAGTTAAGTAATAAGCATTATTAATATAATAGTTTCTGCAGTCTTAATATGCTGTTTTTATTAAAATTATTTTTAGAATAACAGGCAGACAGACAATTATATATGCCTATCTGTCCAGTATTTTAATTATATGTAATTTTCTAAAACTTGTCAAGTTGTTTGTATTTTATTAACAGAAATTAAAATATCAATTATATAAAATTCCTTGTAAAAATTACTTTTAAAAGCTACAATATATATAATAACATTTAGGAAGTGATAAAATGTACAAAATTTTAGTGGCGGAAGATGATTTTTCATTAGCTCAAGCTTTTGAAAAACAACTAACTTCATGGGGCAACGAAGTAAAATGTGTAAAAGATTTTCAAAACCTGTTAAAAGATTTTAACGATTATAAGCCTCATTTGGTTTTGCTTGATATAATGCTCCCCTTTTATAATGGCTATTACTGGTGTACTGAAATCAGAAAAATTTCCAATGTGCCCATTATATTTATTTCCTCAGCGTCGGATAATATGAATATTATAATGGCTATGAATATGGGTGGCGATGAGTTTATTTCAAAGCCTGTGGATTTAAGTGTTATGAATGCGAAAATCGGAGCAGTTTTACGCAGAACCTACAATATGAATAGACAAATATCTGTTTTGGAACATAGAGGAGCTGTGCTGAATTTAGATGATGGCAGCCTTATGTTTAATAATAAAAAAATAGAGCTAACCAAAAATGAATTTCGCATTATGCAAACACTGATGCAAAATAAAGGTAAAATAGTAAGCCGTGAAACTCTTATGACAAAACTTTGGCAAATGGATATGTATGTGGAAGAAAATACACTGACTGTCAATGTAAACCGTCTGCGAAAAAAACTGGAGAATGAGGGACTTTGTGATTTTATAAAAACCAAAGTAGGAAGCGGCTACATTATAGAATAAGGAGATTATATGAAAAATTATATAAAAGACCGTATAAAATGGATTTTGCTTTTCCTTGTTTTTATAATAATTTTCTGGATTGTTTTCTTTTTATATGACATTGAAAAAGAGGCTGTGGTTTACAGTGCAGAGCTGTGTTTTTTAATTGGAATTATTTTTTTGGCTGCAGATTTTATTTATTATCGGAAAAATCACAAAACTTATGAAAATATTTTTAGTAATCTTCCGCTGTTTTCAGATAAATTACCCAAAGCTGGTAGCCTAAGTGAAGATGATCTGCAAAAAATAGTTATTAAATTAAAAGAATATTTGGATTTATCCGAAACCCGTATTCAAACAGAAAAACAAGATAATCTTGATTATTATGCCACATGGGCTCATCAGATAAAAACACCTATTTCCGTAATAAAAATGATTTTGGAAAGTGATGATACCCAAGAGCATCGCTGTCTTTCTGCCGAACTTTTTCGTATTGAGCAATATGTGGAAACTGCTCTTTCTTACCAAAGGTTAAGCAGTGAAAGTTCAGATTATGTTTTTAAAGAATATGATTTAGACAATATAATAAAAGAATCTGTTCACAAATATGCACCACAATTTATCGGTAAAAAAATTCGTCTTAAATATAACTGTACAAATATAAAAGTCATTACAGATGAAAAATGGCTTTCATTTATTATAGAACAAATATTTTCTAACTGTGTAAAATATGCCGCAGAAGGCGAAGTGGAAATTTCTGCACAAAACGGTATTTTGAAAATTTCCGACAACGGTATAGGAATAGCTGCTGACGATTTGCCTAGAATCTTTGAAAAAGGCTTTACAGGCTACAATGGCAGAACAGATAAAAAAGCCACAGGTTTGGGACTTTATCTTTGCAAAAATGCTGCTGATAAACTGTCTCACAAATTATGGGCAGAGTCCATTGCAGGAAAAGGCACAACTGTTTTTTTAGATTTAAACCAAGAAAATATGCTTTGTGAATAGACCTTACAAAAATGTCACATCAAACCGCCCGAATGTCACATAAATGAATGGCAGCAAATGGGCGGTTTTGTTATACTAAAGACACAAAAATTTAAGGAGGTCATTATTATGGCAATTTTAGAGACAAAAAGTCTTACAAAAATTTACACATCCCGTTTTGGGTCAAATCAGGTAAAAGCTCTTTCAAATGTGTCTTTCACTGTGGAAAAAGGAGAATACACCGCTGTTATGGGTGAATCAGGTTCAGGTAAAACCACACTTTTAAATATTCTGGCAGCTCTTGATAAACCAACAAGCGGTGATGTACTTTTAGACGGAAAAAGTTTAAACTCTGTTACAGAAAAAGAAATTTCCGCATTTCGTCGTGATAATTTAGGCTTTGTATTTCAGGATTTTAACCTTTTGGATACATTCACATTAAAAGACAATATTTTTCTCCCCTTGGTTTTAGCAGGAAAAAATTATAATGAAATGTGTCAAAAACTCAAACCTTTAGCTGAAAATCTAGGCATATCAAAAATTTTGGAGAAATACCCTTATGAAGTTTCAGGAGGACAAAAACAAAGAACCGCTGTAGCAAGAGCTTTAATTACCAATCCCAAATTGCTTTTGGCAGATGAACCTACTGGTGCTTTGGATTCTCATTCTGCTGACAGTTTGCTTAAAATTTTTAATGAAATTAATCAAAATGGTCAAACTATTGTAATGGTAACTCACTCAGCTAAGGCTGCAAGCCATGCAAGTAGAGTAATATTTATCAAAGACGGAGAACTGTTTCATCAAATTTACCGTGGAAACAGCAGTCAGGAAGAAATGTTTAAGAAAATTTCCGACACATTGACTTTACTTGCATCAGGAGGCGAAAACAATGCGTAATACTTTTGCTTTCTTTCCAAAACTTGCATCAGATAATATAAGAAAAAACAGCAAGGTATATATTCCATATATGACAGCCTGTGCTGTAACCTCGGCTGTGTTTTATATTATTAAATCCCTTTCCTTAAATCCCGGAATAAAGGATGTTTTCGGTGGAAGAACATTATCTGATATGCTGGATATGGGAAGCTGGATTGCCGCATTCTTTTCAGCAATTTTACTGTTTTACACCAACAGTTTTTTGATGAAACGCCGTAAAAAAGAACTGGGTATATTTAATATTCTCGGTATGGAAAAAAGGCATTTAGCTCTTACACTTGCCTATGAAACTATATATGTGTATCTTATTACAGTAATAGGCGGTATTATTTTAGGAATTGCCTTGGACAAACTTATGTTTATGATTGTATTAAAAATTATAAACGCCCCGGTTCCTATGGGATTTTTTATCTCTCCTATTGCAGTTTTATTTACAGCAATACTGTTTTTATTTATCTTTTCTTTGGTATATCTAAAATCAGTAATTGAAATAAGCCTTATGAGTCCCATGGCTTTAATCCGTGAAAAAAATGCAGGTGAAAAAGAACCAAAAGCCAAATGGCTTATTGCGCTTTTAGGAGTTATTACTCTGACAGCAGGCTATATCATTGCTCTTTTAAAAAGAAATCCTCTTGAATCTATTTTGCAGTTTTTTATTGCTGTAATTTTAGTTATAATCGGAACTTATCTGCTTTTTACTGCAGGCAGTATTGCACTTTTGAAACTCCTTTCCAAAAACAAGAAATTCTACTATAAAACAAATCATTTCATCAGTATTTCAGGAATGATTTACCGTATGAAACAAAATGCAGTAGGTCTTGCCAGTATCTGTATTTTGTCCACTATGGTATTGGTAACTATTTCTTCAACAGGTTCTCTTATACTTGGACTTGATGATCTTAACAATGCCCGTTACCCCTTTGATTTTAATATTTACTATGAAGTATTTGATGAATATAACACTCAGCTTGTTAATAACATAAGAAAATTACAGTTTGAAAATAATATACCAATAACTGAAGAAATGCAGTATTCCTACTACTATTATCCTGCCAAACGCCAGAATGAAAATTTCAATTATATAGGAGGTTTTGGTGGGGAATCCATTTTAATGATAATGCCTTTATCGGATTATAACAGGGCTTTAAATGAGAATAAAACTTTAAATGATGGCGAACTTTTAATGATGGCTGAAAGGGTAAAATACGAAAATTCCAATGCTGTTATCTTTGGAAAAGAATACACTGTTAAGGAACATATTAACAAGTATCCGCCAAACGGTATACTTACTGCCAATATAAGTGATGGTTACTATATAGTGGTGCCTGACGGAGATGAAGATAAAATAGCAGAACTTTTCTTTGAAGCCACAGGAAAAACATATTCACATAATAAAAGCTATTACTATGGTTTTAATACAATGATGTCCCATGAGGAACAAATTGCTTTTTATCCTCATATTTATGATATGTCTGACACTGATAATAACTATCAATTTAACTGTGAAAGCAAAGCTGAAACATGGCTTGATACCATTTCCATTTTTGGCGGAATGTTCTTTGTGGGAATTTTACTTGGTTTGCTGTTTACCATGGCAACAGTGCTTATTATCTACTATAAACAAATTTCTGAGGGTTATGAAGACAGAGAACGCTATGAAATCATGCAAAAAGTAGGTCTTACCGACAATGAAATCAAAGCATCTATCCATTCTCAGATTTTAACTGTATTCTTTCTTCCTCTTTTGGTGGCAGGTACTCATATTTGTTTTGCATTCCCCATTATAAAGAGACTTTTAGGTATATTTAACATGACAAATTTATGGATTTTTATAGGAACTATGGCAGTAAGTTTTTCGGTTTTCTCTCTTATGTATGTATGTGTATATATGATGACTGCTAAAACCTACTACAAAATAGTCAGACGATAGGAGCACACATATGAAAAAATTATTAGTATTTTTCTTGACTTTAATATTATGTATGAGTTTAAATTCCTGTGCTTTTGATGACATTGACCCCCAGGAAATTGTGGATAAATTCGACAGTTTTGCAGAATTTTTAAGTAAATCGCAAATAACCAATGACAAAGACCTGATAGGAAAAAGAACTTACAAAGAAAATAATTATGTGGGAGAATACAGTTCCAACTGCTCCTTTGCCACAGGCAGAGATGTAATTTTCGGAGGTGCCTCCGTCTATAACCGTAAAATAAAAGTTTACGGAAAAATTAAAACTCAAAACGGTTTTGCTGATGTGAGAATACGCACAGGTTCCACTGTAAATATTATTAAATCTGACAAGGAAGGTAATTTTGAGGAAACATTTGACTTTGATGGCGGAGGTAATTATATAATGATTGATTACAACAATTTCAGTGGAGAAATTGAACTTTTTGCAAAAGAAGATGTATCTGAATAATTTATATGATAAAAAATCGGCAAAATTAAATTAAAACAACATAACAGAAAAAAATAAAGTCCCCGAAAACAGTTGGGGACTTATTTTTATAAATTTTCTTTAAACTTTCATGTGATTTAATACTATAATTAC
>JAHHUB010000240.1 GCA_020024175.1 Oscillospiraceae bacterium
GAAAAAACCTGATTCGTATCCTCTTCATAGAGAGATAATTTTATTAAATTAAACAATGCTTATCACCTCTCTTAAAAACTGCCTATCAGAATATGATCTGCTTTCTTGGATTGCAGCTTCTGTAAACGCATCATAGTTTGCCGCTTTTAGTTGATTTGTACTACAACAGATTAGTTCTCCCTCATGGATTTCGCAAAACCCGTCCTTACTAAGCAAGTCAATAGCCTCAAAAATATATGGCATTTGTTCACACAAATTATCAAACAGACCACTAGCTTGAGCTAAAAACTTCAAAACCAAATCTACTCGATTGTTTCCATTATATAGGCTTCTATGCATACTTTGTCTTTTTTTAATAATAAAACTAAAAAGAATTATTTTTATAATGCTTATACTTCGACACTTTAATAATAAATTTTTTACTATATCACAATAAATACTGATTTGAATTACTTCAATTTGTAAATCTAAAATATTATCAACGTCATTTTTCATTTGTTTCTCCATCTTCATCTTTCCAAGAAATCTGATCCGGTAAATTGTCTTTTGTTAAAAAAATGTATGTACCCCATCTCGAAAATTCATCATTTAATGTGGAAATCCCACAATGACGGGTTTTTACTAATCTGAGAAGTGGGATATCTTTGCCTTCAGCCTGAAGTTCATGAACTACATCTGTATGATTTTGCCGTGCAATTTTTTCTGTTTTTGAAATAGCTCCCTTTTTTGCATCAGATAGAAAATGTTGCCTAATACTCTGATAGTATTGCTCCCAGCGTAAATGCTCTAAAATATCTGCACTTGAGAGATTGCAGTAACTTAGTTGTCGATATTCTCTAGAAAGCCTTATTTCATCAGTTAAGTCACTCTGAGCAAACACCTGACAAAACGCCTCATAATCAGGCGTATACTGTGTAGGCGAAATATTTTTGCAAATTTCCTCACATAGCTGCATATATTCTGCATGAACACATATATAGGGAGTGCGATTGCTTGCACAGTCCATAATCCTTGCGCAAATTCTTGTAAACAGTTCATAAATACGCTTATCAAAGTATGTCTTGCCTATATCTGTTGCAGTAGCATGGAAGGGAGCAGTAAGCTGGTCAGCAATAAGTTTATCTATATCACTTAAACTACAGACGGTAAATTTACTACAAATCGTTTGATAATCTCTTCTGAATTTTTCAAGATTACCATTATAAATCTGCTTCACGCGGCTAACGAGAGCCGTTTCTACTTTGTCAGATTCAATTACGGTTTTGTATTCTTCTTCTGCACCGTTAGTGAATGCTTTTGTATTTGATGCATAACCTTGTGCAAGATATAAGATAAACTTGGTAATTTGAGGTTTTTGATTGTATGCTAAAAGCCAGTTATATAAAACTTGTCTTCCGACATTTTCGGTTACATTGGTTTGCTTTACTTGAAAAAGTTGAATAGATGAGTCTTTATCAATACTCCACTTAAAACAGAAATCCGACACTGTGTCCTTACTAGGTAAATACCGAACCGCCACATCATCTAATGTTTCAAATTCAACCTGCTGTCCTGGGTGTATTTGTGTCAGCTGAAATATGAAGACTTTAATTTGATAAGAAAAGCCAGAAAGGCTATTGAGACCAGCACTATTTACCAATTCCATATTATCCATGTTCAAACTGCCCCCCTATACTTATTATGGGACACAATAATATTCATTTGTAGTTTAGCATATTTTTCCTGATTTCACAATCGATTTTATTGTTAGTTAAATACAAAATCATAAGAATAAAATATGGTTTTAATATTATTTTTCGAATATCGCTTTCCAAATGAGACTACAGGAGGCTTTTTCGCATACCAATATTGGAAAGAGGAGGTGTACCGCCCCAGCCAGCCATTAGGCTGGTTTTTTCATGCCACAAAAAGGAGGTTAGCAAATGGCTGATGAAAAGAAAATCGTACCCGAACCCAAGGACCCCGACAAAGCTGCTGCGCCGGAGCAGCTCACTTTAGACAAAGGCGGCAC
>JAHHUB010000241.1 GCA_020024175.1 Oscillospiraceae bacterium
CAATATGTCAGTTACTTATACCAATAGCAGAAGCAAAAATTATAGACAGTATTGCTTATAGTCATGATATGAAACAAGTTATATTTTACAGTGTAATTTAATGGGAGGAACTTATTATGGGAAATGATTTTAATTTAACTGAAAAAGTATCAGTGAACATCAACTCATCAACGCTTTCACAAATTGATTTATTGGTTGACAACGGATATTACTCAAACCGCAGTGATTTTATAAATCAGGCTTTAAGAGAAAATCTTAAAGCAAACGAAGCTAATCTAAACAGAATTATTGACGGAAAACTAGAAAAAAATTCCTCTGAAAATCATTGGTTCTGCGGACTTTGTGTGTTTGATAAAAAAGACATTGATGAAATGTTTGAAAAAGGTGAAAAAACTTCTATTACCGGATACGGGGTGTTTGTAATTGATGATAATGCCGACCCTGAAAAGGTTTTTGCTGTATTTAAAAATATTGATGTTCATGGAAAAGTAAAAGCATTACTGGAAGTTAAAGCTCATTATGGGATTAAGTAATTAAAATAGCAAATAAAACTGTCAACATATTAATTGTTGGCAGTTTTTTATATAATAATTTGGTGTTTATTATAATTGAGTAACTGTAATTTTAAGCAATAATAACAAAAATAAAATTTTTCGCAAAATCCCCTTGATTTTTTATAATCATAGGTGTATTATATAAACACAATCGTTATTAGTAATTGATAACAATAATAAACAACAAGCATATTAAGGAGGTATTTATTATATGCCTACACCAACAAAAATGGGCTGTGCAGTTAAGCCTGAAACAAATTTAGTACAAGAAGAAAGCAAAATTCAAGAAACTATTAAATCACAAGTAATGGAGGAAAGAAACATGATTACAGTAGGAAAAAAAGCACCTGATTTTACAGCTAAAGCATTTTATAACGGAGAATTTGTAGATGTATCACTCTCTGAATACGCAGGAAAGTGGACAGTTCTCTGTTTCTACCCAGGGGACTTCACATTTGTCTGAGCTACAGAAATATCAGCAGTTGCTGATGCATATGCAGAATTTGAAAAACTCGGAGTTCAAGTTCTCTCTGTAAGTATTGACAGTGTATTTACACACAAAATGTGGAATGACAACGAAATTTCCAAGATGATAAACAAGGATATTCCATTCCCAATGCTCTCTGATCCAGATGGTGCTATCGGAAAAATGTACGGTGTTTACGATTTAGATGGCAAAGTAGAAACAAGAGGCAGATTCATTATTGATCCAGATGGAAATGTACAGGCATATGAAGTTCTTACTCCTCCTGTTGGAAGAAATCTCTGTGAAACACTCAGACAAATTCAGGCATTCCAATATGTAAGAGAACACAATGGCACAGAAGCTACACCTGCAGGTTGGGTACCCGGCAAAAAGACACTCAAACCATCTCCTGCACTTGTTGGAAATGTATGGAAAGAATGGAGCGTTTCCGAAGCTAAGAACAAGTAATTTTGATATATTCTTCTCATTTTATAAAATTTAGATCCTGTTAAACAGACTGACGGCGGTTTCCTAAAAAAGAAACAGTCGTCAGTCTGTTTTAAAAATAAGGGTAAAATCTCAAACAATTTGCTGGAATAATGCTTATAATAAAACAAGCTGTTCATTTTTATATGATCAGCTTGTTTTTATTTTATTACAATACTTTTAAACCAAGTTACCTAAACAATCAGTAACAGCACCTGAACCGGAAGGTTTATGAGCATTAAAAAATTTCATATACTCATTATAGCATCTTTCATATTCGGCAGAATGTCGTGTAAGTCCCGCAGCAGCCTGAGAAACAATATCATATTCAAACAATTCCACAAAATTGCTTTTTTCAAATGTTGTGCCACCATGACAGCTTACAGAAAGACTTGAAAGTACAGTTCTGTTACGAGGACTTAAATTACCTTCAATGCCGCAGTGTAAGCCTACAGCCAGCATTTCCATCTTAGT
>JAHHUB010000242.1 GCA_020024175.1 Oscillospiraceae bacterium
CATTAAACTTCTTTTCTCAAAACATATTCATTTAGCTATATGTAAGATAAAATGAGATATTTTATATTATAGCATAGTAAATTGTTTATAACAAGAAACTTTAAAAAAATACCGCTGTTATCATTTATAATGACAACAGCGGTTTGATGTTTTCATATTTATTTCATCAGATTAGAAATTAATTTTTCGGCAAAATCACATATATCTTGAGTTGAGCTTGGATTTATTTCAGTTTTTTGAGCTTTAAGCATTTTTTCACGGAATTTTTTGCTTTTCATTTTGTTTAATGCAACAGGGAGTTTAACCAAATTATTTCCTACACCGATACTCATGCCGGTTTTACTGAAAAATTTAATATTTTCTGATTCGCAGCCGGGAATTGGCAAAATATGAATTAAAGGCACACCCAAAACGGCTGCCTCTGTGGAGGAAAGTCCACCCGGTTTACAGATAAACACATCACACATTCTCATATAATCTGCAATACAGTTTGTGTTTTGAATGAGTTTAATCTGTTTAAAATTTCCGATATTTTCTTTGAGCCGCAGATATAATTTCTCATTATTACCACAGATTACAATAAGAACACAATCGGGATAATTGCTCAAGAACAGCTTTGAAATCTTGACAATATTAAACATTCGGCTTACACCAATACTTCCGCTGGATAAAAGCAGGTAGTGTTTATTGTCTGTTTTTTCTATGTGAGAAGTTTCTGTAAAAGCTTTTTTTACAGGTATCCCCAATGGAAGGATTTTAGATGCAGGTATGCCTTTTGAAACAAAATCATTTACAACTTTTTTGCAGGGGACAATATAATAATCAGCTTTTACTTCCTCGGTAAATGGGATACAGGTGTAATCAGTAGCAATATAAATTGTTTTGGGAAGTTTGACACCACGGGATTTTAAATTAGCAATCATTTGCCCCGGAAAAATATGAGTCATAAAAATAATATCATAATTATGGCTTTCTATATATTGCTGCAAAGGTTCTTCAAGTGCTTTGTTAGCTGTATATACAGGGGATTTGATTGAAAGTTTGCTGTACCATTCCCCTAATTTATAAAGGCATCCAAAAGCCAACGGAGCGTGTCTTACCAAATTTACATAAGTGTTTCCGATTTTTTCATCTAATTTGTTGCCGATTAATTGATAGGGGTCAAACATATCAACATGGTGTCCACGGCTTTCCATTTCTTCCTTTATAGCAAAGCCCGCAGAATTATGTCCCCCACCTGTAGAACAGGATAAAATTAGCACTTCCATAATAACCTCATTTTAAATTCTTCTTTTTCTTCTTTGCTTAATAATAATCTCAGCATAACAGACATTGAAATTATTCCGAATCCTAACAAAACTCCATTGTCATTTACAAATATAAACATTAAACACAGTGCCCCAAGATAGGAAAACATTGTTTTATAATAATTGGGGGTTATGCAGATTACAAAAGAAAACATAATAAATGCCAATGCAAGACAAAGTACAGGACCCCAGCCAAACATCGGTATAAGACCCAAAAGACATCCAAAAGATGCAGCTATACCTTTTCCTCCTTTAAATTTATGGAAAACAGGGAATATATGTCCAATAACAGGAGCTGATAAAACTAAAGCTGTTCCAATTAAATTTTGGTTATCAGAAAATTTTATATATAGAAAAACCGGGAGAAATCCTTTCATCAAATCCATATATAAAGTCAAAATACCACACCAGAAACCGCCGTACTTAAAAGCATTTACAGTTCCCGGGTTGTGATCGGAACTTTCTGAAACAATATTTTTATGAGAAATTAAATTGCCGAAAATATTTGCAAACAAAATGCTCCCTAAAAAATAACCATCCGCAATAAATAATAAGTTATTCAAAAATCCGTACCCTTTCTCATATGTATAAACAGATATGTTTTTCATTATTTAATTAACAATAGCAT
>JAHHUB010000243.1 GCA_020024175.1 Oscillospiraceae bacterium
ATTTTAAGCTGTTCATAAGTTTCTGCTTTGGTGAGTTTTTCGGTGCAGATGTTAATTTCCGTTTCTTTTTCGGAAATTATTTCTGACAAAGTTTTTTCTTTTTCTCTATCTGAAATTATAATTTCATTAAGTTGTTTTGTAATTTCTTCTGGAGAAATTATTTCAGTGTTGTTTTTTATATCATCAGGTAATATTATTCCACTTATATATTGGGAAATACTGGTTGATAATTCATTGTATTTATTTTGAATTTCAGAGGTTTTTATTTTTAAGTTTTCCTGTAGAAGACGATATGGTTCAGTGCGGAAAATTTTCCTTAGAATATTTTTTCTTTCCTCTGTGGAAGCGGTTATAAGTTTTAAAAAATCTCCCTGAGCAATCATGGCAATTTGACAAAACTGGTTTTTGTCAATTCCCATTATTTCACAGAGTTTGGCATCTGCTTCTTTGGGTTTGGTTAAGATTTTTCCGTCCGGCATGGTTAAAGTTACTGATGTTTTTTCCTTTGTAATACCATTTCCTCTTTTAGCAGGACGCTCATATTCGGGATTTCTTGTTACAGTATAAGTTTTGCCTTTGTAGTCAAAAATCAGTTCCACATATGTGGGGGTATCAGCTTTGGCATATTTTGAACGGAGCATAGCAACTTCACGGTTATTTCCGCTTGATTCTCCATATAGTGCATAGGTTATTCCATCAAAAACAGTGGTTTTTCCTGCTCCTGTATCTCCTGTTATAAGGTAAAGCCCCGAAGTACCCAGTTTTTCCATATCTATGACGGTTTTGTCTGAATAAGGTCCAAAGGCAGACAGTGTTAATTTTAAAGGCCGCATATTATTTCACCTCCCAGATATTATTTATTAAATTTTCAACAAAACTTTTCTGTTCATCACTCATAGGCTTATTATTCTGCATTTCGTAAAATTCCTCAAATAATTTAAGCGGAGTTTTATTTTCCATATCCTTTGCTGCAGTAAATAAATAATTTTGTCTGGTACGCTTGTTATCATAGGATAATTTCATTAGTTTAGGGTAAATAATTCTCAGTTTATTTACCGCATCAGGAATATCATCTTCATCAGTTAATATCACATGAACATATGATTTGTCATAATTTTTATTTTCATAAAAACTTTTTAAGGTAATATCATTGTATTTTCCTTTGATTTCACACCAGTCTGTTTTTGGGGTAAGGGGAATAATTGTTATTTTAAGGTTATTTTTTTCGTAAAGTTCGACAGATATTACAGATTTGGTATCATTTACTTCAGAAAAAGAATATTTGAGAGGGGAACCGCTGTAGCGAATTTTATTTTCTCCATTGCAGGTTTGAGAGCGATGAAGATGTCCCAAAGCTACATAATCAAAATCTTTTAATATATCTGTGTTAATATTTTCAAGACCTCCTATAAATAATTCTTCACTACCTGCCATGGATGAGCCTGTAACAAACTGATGAGATACAAGAATATTTCGTTCTGATTTATTTATATTCATGTGTTTAATTACTGTATTTATGGCATCATTGTAATTTTCGATTTTTTCATCCGGGAAAAATTTTCTAACATGGACAGGTTTAATAAAAGGAAGCATATAAATATTTACTTTACCAAATTTGTCTTTTAAAGTGATGGGGGAGATTTCTCCATTGTAAGCAGATGAAATGAATATATTTCTGCTTTTTAAAAGTCTGTTTCCAAAAGCTAATCTTTCTGGTGAATCATGATTTCCGCTGATAATATAAACTGGTGTATTGTTGTTAGCCAGTTCTACTAAAAAATTATCAAAGAGAGTAACACCTTCGGTTATTGGAATGGATTTATCATAAATATCTCCAGCTATAATTACACCATCGGGTTTTTCGGATTTTACAATTTTGATTATTTCATTTAAAATAAATTCCTGTTCTTCTA
>JAHHUB010000244.1 GCA_020024175.1 Oscillospiraceae bacterium
GAAAAACTCCATAACAGAATTAAAATAAGCAACAGCCCTAAAAATTTAGCTCATTAATTCTATTAAAACAGATGTTTAAAAGACATCTGTTTTTTATATATAAAAATTTAATATAATGTAACAAAAGACATTTATTTGACACTAATATTATAAAAGGTGGTGAGAAATATTAATTACAGCATAGAATATCTTTATAAAACTTATAAAAATGATGTTTATTCATATTTAATAAGCTTTACCAAAAATAAAACTCTATCCGAAGATTTGACCTCCGATGTTTTTCTCACTGCCATACTTTCTCTGCCAAAATTCAAAGGTAATTCAACTATTAAAACCTGGCTTTTTGGCATTGCCAGAAATAAATGGTATGAGCAGCTTAAAAAGAAACAAAAAGATATTACAGATGAATATTTGATGGAACTATACACTTTTTCTGATTATGATATTTCAGAAAATATTTGTACCCATGAATGTATAAAACGAATATATGAAATTTTATCAGAATTAAAACCAAAGCAAAAAGATATATTTTTGCTTCGCACAAAAGGTTATTCCTATGCTGAAATAGCAGAAAAAGAAAATATCTCCGAAAGTTCCGCCAGAGTTACGGATTTCAGAGTTAAAAACAAATTAAAAGAAATACTTATTAAGGAGGAATATTATAATGAGTAAAATTTCCTGTGATACCTGTCTTGATTTAATGCCTTTGGTAAAAGATGGAATTGCCAGCTCAGACAGTGAAAATTTGGTTATAGAACATATTGATGAATGTGAAAACTGTCAAAAAATCTTTGCGGAAACTTCTAAAGTTCCAATAGAAAAAGCCAATGACAAAAGAATTACAAGAAATATCAAAAAAAATATTTTGTTTTCTGTCATTACTTTATTACTTATGGGCTTTTCCTGGGCAATTATTTTAAGCGACAGAATGAATATGTTTTATAATGCCATAATTATGCCCACTATTGGTGGTTTAGGATATATACTGTTTAAGAAAAAAGCCTATATATCCCCATTGGCAGTGTTTATATCATCTTTTATATTTGATTTTATAACTGCTTGGAATGATATGAGCAGTACCACTGAAATTATGGAAAAAATATCATTATCTACAATGAACGGAATTTTCTATGGTTTTATTTACACATTTTTCTGTTTAATAGGTGTAGCAATCGCCTGGTGTTTTAATTATGCTTTTAAGAAGGAGAATCAATATGAAAATAAAGATTAAAAAAATAGCAGCAGGAATTTTGGGAGTGGTTTTACTTCTGTTTCTGTTAAGCTTTTTAAATTCAATGGTGGGAAATCCTCTTTCTAATTTCATGGCGAAAAAATCCGCTGAAAAATATATAGCGAAAAACTATCCTGATTTACATTTAGAAATGGACAAGGTTTTTTATAACTTTAAAAATGGAAATTATGGTGTGGTATACAAATCCCCTTACAGCATTGACACTGTATTTTGTGTATATTCAGATAGTTTCGGACATATTAAATATGATGATTATAAATTTGAAGTGGAAAACAAAATGACAACTTTCAGGCGTTTGGACAATCAAATGCGGGAATACGGAAAAAAGCTGTTTACTGAAAATTTTCCTGAATACAATATTAATTTGGCAACTCTATCATTAAACACTGATGACTCAGACATAAATCTCACTCGTGATATACAGCTTGATATACACAATCCCCCCATTCCTGTTGAAGCTTCTCTTTGGATTTACGACAAAGATGTATCTTTTAATAAAATGACTGAAATACTTATTAAAATGGAGGAAGTACTTAAAAAGGAAAATATACCTGTTTCATTTTATAATGTGAGCATTAAAAATGAAAAAACCGAAATATCTGATGGTGTTGAATTAAAAGATAATCAA
>JAHHUB010000245.1 GCA_020024175.1 Oscillospiraceae bacterium
ACTTATACCCAGGAAGTTGCTTTTGCCATAACTCTTGCCAAACATTTTCTCGGCGGCAAAGGTGCTGTCCGTGTTCACGGTGGTGGATTTGCCGGAACTATTCAGGCATTTGTCCCCAATGATATGCTGGATAATTTTAAAGTTAACATTGAAGCTGTTTTAGGAGAAGGAAGCTGCCATGTACTCTCCATTCGTCCCGAAGGCGGGATTTTATTGGAGGTGTGTTAGTTGGATAAATATATATTGGGACTTGTAAACTATGCTGTGGAAAAAGAGCTCATTGAAGAAGATGACAAAATCTGGGCAGCAAACCGTATTTTGGAAATAATGCAGATTGACAGCATAGATTTTTCCGAAAAAGCCGCTGACCTTCCCCTGCATGAAATCTTGGAAAAACTGGTTGATTATGCTGTTTTAAAGGGATTTGTGGAGGACAACACCATGGCAAAAGACCTCTTTGACACTAAACTTATGGGTGCTTTGGTTCCTATGCCCCATGATATTCGCAGAAATTTCAGTAAGCTTTATAAAGAAAATCCTAAAAAAGCTACAGACTGGTTTTATCACTTCAGCCAAAACACAAATTATATAAGAAATGACCGCATAGCTAAAGATGTAAAATGGGTTTATAAAAGCAAATACGGTCCTTTGGATATTACAATCAATCTGTCAAAACCCGAAAAAGACCCAAAAGCCATTGCAGCAGCTAAATCAGCTCCTCAGTCAGGGTACCCCAAATGCCAGCTATGTACCGAAAACGAGGGTTATTCGGGCAGAATAAACCATCCGGCAAGGCAAAACCACAGAATTATTCCTTTAACTATAAATAATTCTCTTTGGTATTTGCAGTATTCACCATATGTTTACTACAATGAGCACTGCATTGTATTCAATTCGGAACACACACCTATGAAAGTTGATAAAACAGCTTTCCGCAAGCTTTTGGATTTTGTGGAACTGTTCCCACATTATTTTGTCGGTTCAAATGCGGATTTGCCCATTGTAGGCGGTTCTATTTTAAGTCATGACCACTTTCAAGGTGGGAATTACACTTTTGCAATGGCAAAAGCCGAAATTGAAGAAGAACTTTTTTTTAGGGGATATGAAGATGTAAAAGCAGGTATTATAAAATGGCCTATGTCTGTTATTCGCATAAGCTCCAAAGAAACTCAAAAGCTTGTTGACCTTGCGGATATTATTCTCTCTGCATGGCGAAATTACACCGATAAGGACGCTTTTATTTATGCGGAAACTGATGGCGAACCTCACAATACCATAACACCTATTGCCCGAAAAAAAGGGGATTTTTACGAATTGGATTTAGTTTTAAGAAACAATATCACCACTAAGGATCACCCTTTGGGAGTTTATCATCCCCATGCCAATCTGCACCATATTAAAAAAGAAAATATCGGTCTTATAGAGGTTATGGGGCTGGCTGTACTGCCAAGCCGTCTAAAAACAGAACTTGCTATGCTCAAAGACACTATACTCTGTGGTGAAGATATAAAGAACAATGAAATTTTATCGAAACACGCTGACTGGATTTCCAAACTAAAAGAAAAATATATTTTTACCGAAGAAAACACGGAAAATATTTTAAAACAAGAAGTAGGTGCCATCTTTGAGGAAGTTTTGGAAGATGCAGGTGTCTATAAAAGAACATCTGATGGCAAAGCGGCTTTTCTGCGGTTTGCCGAATATTTAAACCGTGAGATTTTACTCTGATTTTATCATAAAACATTTATAGTATGTGGAATTATTATATGATTCCACATATTTTTTTATAATTAAACTGAAGATATAAAATATTATCTAATTTTAAAAATACATTAAAAATTTACATTTTAATCTATCATTAATTACTATTTTAT
>JAHHUB010000246.1 GCA_020024175.1 Oscillospiraceae bacterium
CCAGCTTAGCAGACCCTTTTTCCTGTGCTCTGTGGTAGATGGCAGCTAATTCCGTCAATCCTTTCTTCTTCCAATCTTCAAAATGTTGCCGCATATATGCCAGTTTGTCAGTGATCTCCTGCCGCATCTCCCAAGGGTAAACCGCCCGGACACATTGCTTTACTGGTTTGCCTAGACGACATGAAAATCGTTCTACAACTGCCAGCGCTTCCGCCATTGGGTGCTGATCTGTAATTTCCACTTGGATATCCAGTTCTGGTCCTGTACCGTATTTATAAGACAGAAGTACACAGTTGCTTTGATAGCCCACACAGCACTCATAAAATTCATGTTGATCTGCCCAATCCCCAGGGGCAAAGTCCTCCAAACCATGTCCCCATTGCACATAACGGAGAGCTGGGGTAAGATCACTGTCATAATACCAGGATACCGCATCCAACACTGCAATGGCAGAGTAAAATGTGCAAGGCCGCGGTATGGTGGCACAGATTTGTTCCAACACATCTATATTAATTGCAGAATCGTCTGGATAGAACACAGCCTTCCCATCCCTGCGTCCTGGAAAATTTGAGAAAAAGCCATATCCATATGAGCGGGTAGGAGGAATGGGAGAATCCGACTGATTAAGAAGCGACTTTTGGTTTATTGCGGAAAAACGATCAGATGTATTGTGCCAATAGTGCCTAAGCTGTGGAAGTTTTTTCATCAGTTTGGCGTGAGGTGTATTTTTATCATGGACCGCTTCATTAATGTCATATAAATCAAACAAAAACCGCTTAGAGATCTAATTATTTTCTGAAAACACTTCCCGCAAAATAGGCGGTACTGTAACAAAAGCCTTGTCTTTTGGTTTGAAGTCAAAAATTGCGTTCAGGAACATTCGCATATTATCGCCTCGTTTTTTAATATTTGAATTTTTGATTTATTATCTGGCTATTTTGTTATTTTATCATATGAATATTAAAATTTCTATTATCTATACCTATTGCATTTATGGAATAATTGAGATAGCTATCTTGTCAATGACTTTTATATAGACTTCAGGGTCATTGATTTAGTCGGTAAGCCCAGTTTTTAGAGGCACTTTGATTTCCACATCTTTTTTAATGATTTCATCAAAGGTAGACTGAGGAATTTGAGATATATTTTCTGGTGCTGTATTAAGATACATTATCGGTGCAAAGAGAACACTTCTCCTTGCTGTTTTCTGTTTATACATATCTAATTTAGGAAATAAATAACAGTTATGGCTTTCTCACTATTTACAGTTTCGATGAATAAGTATTTTTTCGTCCAATGGTAAAAGCTTTTATGTCATTTTAAATTCTGTTGTTGTCTGTTGGTAGGTTTGGAGCTTAAATAAATCCGTATAAATAAGTTCTTTAAATTATACAACTTAAAAAAATTTAAAAAACACAATAAAAACGAGCAAAAAATACTCGTTTTTATTATTTATTTCTTTTAAATATGGCATATATAAAATATTTTAGGAGTAATAGAGTGAACTGTATGCTTGATGATAAAATGGTGTTATTTATTTTAAAAATAGTGCTGTTTTTTTCCATAGTGATAGTGTTAATAATATGTTTTTTAGCACTATTATTTTGTTCGTATTTAAAAAAAATGAGTGTATATACCACTAAAAAATACAATTTAAACTTTAAACATTAAGGTCATAGCCTATTGGATAAAAACAAGATACTTCACTTATCCAAAATTAAGTATATAATTACGAGTATTTCAGTTAGTCAAAGGGTAATCAAATTGGACAATGATACAATAATCAGAATATATAGCCAAGTTATTGCTCAAAAGGCTGAAAACAATCTTTTTAATCTTAAAAGAAAAA
>JAHHUB010000247.1 GCA_020024175.1 Oscillospiraceae bacterium
CTTTGTGATAAATCGCAAAGGGCTTTAATAGCTTGCTGAAGAGAATTTTCGTCCAAAGAGCCAAAGCCCTCATCCACAAACATGGTGTCAAGCTGTATTCCCCCGGCAGAGGACTGAATTTCATCGGAAAGTCCAAGTGCCAAAGATAAGGAAGCTTTAAAAGATTCACCACCGGAAAGGGATTTTACACTGCGTTCAGAACCGTTATAATGATCAATTACATTAAGGTCAAGACCGCTCTGGGATTTGTGATTATCTGTATCCACACGGCGTTTAAGTTCATATTGATTGCCTGACATAATTAAAAATCTGATATTGGCACGGGCAATTATTCTGTCAAAATATGCAGTTTGTATATAGGTTTCCAACATAATTTTTTCTTTTCCGGAAATATTTCCTGATGCGGTATTGTATAAATCTTTTATAATAGTAAGATGATGAGCGGTTTCTTCATAATCTTTAAATTTAAACCTTAAATTTTCAGCAGTTTTTTGATTTGCAGTGAGCCTTACATAAATACTTTCTTTTTCTGTCAAAAGTTTTGATTTTTCTTCTTTAAGGAATGTTTGTTTCTGTTTTAAATTTTCAATATCTATATTGTCATTTATATTTAACTGGCTTCTGAGTTGTTCTGTTTGACCGGTTAAAAGTGAAATTTGATTTTCACATGAATTTACATTGTTTACGGCATTTTCTAGGGCTTTTTCCATGGACTGATTTTCTAAGGTGAGTTTCTTTTGTTGGGATAATGCCTGAGCTTTATTTTTAAATTTCACTTTTTTCACTATATTTTCTATATTTTCTTTTAGATTTTCAATGTCGGATTTTTCTGCTGCCAGTTTTTGGTTGAGAATACTTATTTCATTTTTTAATTTTTCCGAAAGTTCTTTTTCTTTTGGAATAGCTTTTTCCAGTTTTTCTTTGTTTTGATAATTAATTTTCTCAATTTGAATTTCTTTATCCAAAGCATCAATTTCGGTTTTAGTCAAAGAAATTTGGTTGGAAATTATTTCACTGATATTTTCTGCTGAATATTCTCCCAGAATTTTTTGACAGTTTAATTTAAAGGTTTCCAAATTTGCATTATAAGTGCCTTTTTTATGGGAAGCATCTGAGCTTTTTTCAGTGGCATCTTTATTTGCTTTTTCCATTTCGGATTTACTAAGTTTAAGTTTTTCTTCTGTAGGGGCATTTTGGGATCTTCTTGCCGGATTAGGGTGGTGAATTGATCCGCACACTGGGCAAGGCTTATTTTCAAAAAGGGTTTCTGCTAAAATTCCTGCCTGTTCATTTAGATAAAGCATATGTAACTGTTCATAAATGCCGGATTTTTCTGTATAATTTTTATAAGCTGTCAAATAGTCATTTTTTACTTTTATGTAGTCTTGTTTTAATTTTATAAGTTTTTTTTTATCAAAGATAAGCTGATTTAAAGAATTTGATTTTTCGGATAATTTATCTTTTTTGTTTTCTAAAAAAGCTAAGTTTTCACCTGATTTTTCCAGTGTTTTAAGCTCATTTTCCATGGATTTTATGAGATTTTCGCATTTTGTGTTTTCCTGTGTTTTTTCATAAAAAGTCTTTGTATCAGTTTGGTTTTGAAAAGTTAAATTTTCCAGCCTTATATTTTTTTCATCTAATTCGGAATACAGAGGAAGTTCTGATTCTATAACAGCTATGGATTTTTTGTTTTGCTCAATTAAATTTTGACGGGATTTTTCATATTCAGCAATAGCTTTAAGATTTTTTAGATTTATATATTCCTCATTTAATTTAATTTCTGTGTTTTTTAGTTTTGTTTTAAGCTGTTCATAAG
>JAHHUB010000248.1 GCA_020024175.1 Oscillospiraceae bacterium
GAAAAAGGTCCTGGCTCCATGCATGCACCTATGTGGATTTCTCTTATTGCAGGTCTGGTTTTGGGTGCAATGGCTCAAAAAACCCGTCTTTGTATGGTTGGCGGAATAAGAGATGCATTTTTGTTTAAAGACTTCTATCTTCTTTCAGGATTTGCCGCAATTTTTGTTTCCTCTTTTATAGGGAATATCATTACAAATAATTTCCATTTAGGTATGACAGATCAACCGATAGCTCATACAAATATTCTTTGGAATATTCTTGGTATGGCATTAGTTGGATTTGCCAGTGTACTTTTGGGAGGTTGCCCTATGAGACAGCTTATTTTGGCAGGTTCAGGCAACTCTGACAGTGCTGTAACAGTAATGGGTCTTTTGGTAGGCGGAGCTTTATCCCACACTCTCAATTTGGCTTCTTCACCTGCAGGTCCTACACTTAACGGTAAAATTGCTGTTATAATCGGACTTATTTTCTGTGCCGGAATAACTTTTGCAAATATTCAAAAACAAAAAAATTAATTTAAAAGGAATGATTTATAATGAATAAAATTGAAATGGTAGATGCAAGGGGTCTTTCATGTCCTCAGCCTGTTATATTGACAAAAAAAGCTTTGGAAAAAAACGGCGGAAAAGCTGTTATAGCTGTTGACAATCCTGTTTCCAGAGATAATATAAAAGCTTTTGCTGAAAGCCGTGATTTAAAAGTTTCCATAAAAGAAGATGGCGATGATTATATTTTGACAATAGGATAGGTGGACTCATGTATCTAGCAACATTTTTTACTCATTTTGGAGCTGTAAGCTTTAATAAAAACTTGGAAAAACATGGACAAAAAGGTGTTATGATGCCTGTTCCCAGAGTTTTAAGCGCTTCTTGTGGTGTCTGTGTAAAATTTGATAATATTGAAGGCATTGATTTTGAAAACTGCCCCGATTTAAGCGAAGTATATTCCCAGAAAAACGACGAATATAAACTTGTATACTCAAATGAGTAAAATAATCCCCATATGTAAGCTTTGGCTTTTCATATGGGGGTTTTCAGTTAATTTTGATTACCGTTTAAAACAGATCTTATTTGTTCCAGCAAAACTGAAATTGCCACTTTATTAAATCCGCCTTCAGGGATTATAATATCGGCTTTTTTCTTGTTTGGTTCAACAAATTGCTCATGCATTGGTTTTACAGTAGTGAGATATTGAGTAACAACAGATTCAAGACTTCTGTCTCTTTCTTTAACATCTCTCATAATACGGCGTATTATTCTCACATCTGCATCAGTATCCACAAATACTTTTATATCCATAAGGTTTAAAAGTTCTGTATTTTCAAATATCATAAAACCTTCTATTATAATAATTGTTTTAGGTTCAACCAAAACCGTTTCAGTTTTTCTGTTATGTATAGTGTAGTCATAAAGAGGATGTTTAATTGACAACCCTTTTTTGAGCATTTCGATTTGTTCTATGAGAAGCTCTGTGTCAAAAGCATTTGGGTGATCGTAATTTAATTTTACTCTTTCTTCAAATGGCATATCATCATGTGCTTTATAATAAAAGTCGTGGGAAAGCAGTATGCAGTCATTTGGGAAAGAATCTTTTATTTTTTGTGCCAAAGTGGTTTTTCCCGAACCTGTACCTCCACAAACTCCTATAACAATAGTATCTTTCATTTTGATTTGTCCTCCCTGAAAATAATGTTCCAAAATTCGTTTTTTTAAAACATTATATCACATTTATTGCTTAAAATCACTTTTTATTCATTGTGCATTTTGTATAAATATAAAATTATAAAAATGTTATATTAGTTTAAAAAG
>JAHHUB010000249.1 GCA_020024175.1 Oscillospiraceae bacterium
GAAAGAAGCTGTTGTGGAAAGCGTGAAACGGAGGGCAGCTGTGGAATCTTTTATGGAGTAAGGGCGCAACTATACACCGGTCGAGCTGGTGCGTTGCGCTCTGGTGCTGTTGACAAATAGGTAAAAAAATAATCAGATAAGCTACTCAAATTTTTAGCTTGTCTGATTTTTGTATTTATCAAATATATTTGCATGTAAATGAGCAATTTGGGTGTGTTACACCTACCTTTCAAGTATTTTACCAATCTTTTTAAGTTTAAAGCACACGCCGATAAGAGGCAATGTTCTGTTACTTTTTCATTGCCTCGCTTAAATGTCTTTCTTAAATTGTGATTTGCTTTTTGATGTGAAAAGTTTCCTTCACACCATATTTTTCTAAGTCGCATTAATTCATAATATCTTGCTGTTCCAACATTTAGATTTTGTTTCTCAGAATATTTGTAATTAATACTTTTAAGCAGAACTTTTTGTTCTTGCTTTGTACAGTCTTTATGTAAAGTACAATTTCCACAAATTCTTTTTGAGCAAACATATTTTATAGTTCCACAACCAAGTTTGTAACCTCCCACCAAAAGTTTTTCACCATTCGGACAGATAAAACAATCTTCTCGTTCTATATATTTAAAATCTTTTACAGTAAATTTGATATCATCATATTTTTCAGGATTTCTAATCGGAATATATGTTTTGATATTTCTTTTGTACATTTCACTATGTATTTCACTACTGTAATATGCACCGTCAGCGCATATCTCTTTTGTATCAAAATTAAATTTTGCTATTTGATACAAAATACGTTCTGTATGTGGTGTCTTATCTGAAATGTTAGCTGACGTAACATATACATCAGTTATTATTCCACTTTTACCGTCACAGGTTTGATGACTTAGATAATGAAATCCTGTTGGTTTTCCCGGACGGCTTAATATTCCACTGTCAGGATCGGTAATACTTTTGGTTACTTTTTTCATTTTTAAACTTCTAACCTTTTTGGGTTTTATTAATCCATTATTTATTGCTTCTTCATCAAGTCTTTGAATATACTTACTTGGTTTATCTTCTACTTCAATAGTTTCTCTTAAATCATTTCGCGCATTGGCTCTCACATGAGTTGAATCAGTACACAACAGAGAACCTGTTACCAATCCCACATCAATACACTTGCGAACTATTTCATCAAATATTTCTTCAAAAAGATTTGTTCCTTTAAACTTTCTTCTGCGAAGTTGTGACAGAGTGGAATGGTCCGGAACAGGTTCATCCAAATCAATACCCAAAAACCATTTGTATGCAATATTTACTTTGATTTCCTGCTCAAGTTTTCTTTCTGAATTTATTCCATAAAGATATCCAATGAGCAGCATTTTTATTATTACAACAGGATCTATTGAGCTCCTACCAATTTTTGAGTATAGATGCTCTACTTTATTGTATATGAAATCAAAGCTTACCAATCTGTCAAAATCTCTCAAAAAATGCTCCTGTGGCATTAAATCTTCAATATCTAAAAACTTTAATTTCCGCTGTTTATGAATATCTTTATTAAACATTTATATACTTCTTCCTTTTATTTTTTATCTGTTTAATTATACCATATTCATCATTTCACAGCTATCTTTTTCTTTGTCAACAGCACCGAAAAAGCGACCTGCTTTTCTTTGATGAGCCCACATCTGCAATAGACCCAAAAGAGGAAATGCTGATACTTAAAAAGCTGGAAACTATAATAAGCAATAAAACCTCTGTTATTGTAACCCACCGAT
>JAHHUB010000025.1 GCA_020024175.1 Oscillospiraceae bacterium
ATTTAGGAGTTTATCCTATTTATAATATAGAACAAAAAGGAGTAATAAAAAATGAACAAAACAAAACTTTTAGCACTGCTTTTGAGTGCTGCTATGATTGCAGGCTCATTAGTTGGCTGCGGAAACGACCAAAAAGCACCTGATGTAAACGGAGAATCTTCACAGTCTTCTGAATCTTCCCAAACTTCTTCAGAATCAAGTGAAACATCTTCTACTTCTGTTTCCCAAACTAAGATTGAGTACACAAATGCTTTCTCAATCGAAACATTGGAAAACGGTATCAAAAAGGTTAAAGACGGCGAAAACAGAGAACTTATTCTTGTACCAAAAGAAATGGAAGTACCATCTGAATATGCTGACAGCATTGTTATCAGAACACCTGTAGAAAGAGCAGTATTCCTTTCTTCTACACAAGTTTGCTCACTTCGTCCACTCAACAAAGATGAAATTTTCAAACATGTTGCAGGTGTAAACGGTGGTGCTGAACAATGGGATGCTATTCCTCAAATTAAACAAGGCATTACCGATGGCAGCATCAAGAATGTAGGCGGTGATATGGGTGAACCTGACTATGAACTCCTCACAAGCATTAACCCTGATATTGTATTTGTTTACACAGGTTCATATCCCCAAACAGACATAATCGAAAAGCTTAAAGAACTTGGAATTAACTATGCTGTTGACAATGAATATATGGAAAAAGATTACCTTGCTCGTATGGAATGGGCTAAATTCATTCTCACATTCTTTAACGAAGATGAAGCAGCAAACAATCTTATGAATAATGTAAACACAAATATTGACAACATGAAAAAAACAATCGAAGGTCTTAAAAAACCAAAAGTTGTTTTTGCAAGCGAATACAATGGTATGATTAATGTTTCCAATTCTGACAGCTGGCTTGGAAATATGATTAAAGATGCTGGAGGCGAATCCGTATTTGAAGGTGTTCCTGCTGATGGTTTGAGCCTTTCTTTGGAAGACTTTATTGTTAAAGCTAATGAAGCAGACATAATTGTATACACTTCCACACCTAAATGGATGCCTAATAAGGAAGCTATTTTGGAAAAAATTCCTCAGCTTGCAGACTGTGAAGCTGTTAAAAAAGGTAACTTATGGCAGTACAGTGATTCTTTCTGGATGGGTATTGACAGATCTGATATAATGGCTGAAGATATGGCAGCTATCTTCTATCCTGAAAAGTATGAAGGCAGAGAACTTGAATTCTTTGTTAAAGTTGCTGATAAGTAATTTTTAACTAAATAAGATTTAAAATTGAATTTACTGCGAAAGTTAATAATTTATTTAGCTTTCGCAGTATATTTAATTTATGGTATAATTTCCCGAAAATTTATGAAAAAAAGGGGGAACAAAATAAATGAAAAGACTGCTTTTTCCTTTTACAGCAGTTTTGGGACAGGAAAAAATTAAAAATGCTCTTATATGGAATGTGATTAACCCCAAAATAGGTGGTGTGCTTATAAGTGGAGAAAAAGGCACAGCAAAATCTACTTTAGTAAGGGGTCTTTCTGATGTTTGCGGAAAAAACATAGTAGAACTTCCTCTTAATATAACAGAGGACAGACTCTTAGGTGCAATTAATTTTGAAAATGCAATTAAAACTGGCAAAAAAGAATTGGAACCAGGTATATTAGCTAAAGCACACAACAATATTTTATATGTTGATGAAATAAATCTTCTCTCTGATAATATTGTAAAGGCATTAGTGGATGTGGCATCAGAAGGAATATGCACAGTAGAAAGAGAGAGCATATCACAAAAATATCCCTCGGATTTTATTTTAATCGGCAGTATGAATCCTGAAGAAGGTGGTTTAAGGCCACAGCTTATTGACAGATTCGGACTTTTTGTGGAAGTTGTTTCTGAGAATAATGCTGAAATCAGAGCCGAAATAATCGAAAAAAGACTGGAATTTGAACAGGATCCCACAGCTTATATAGATAAATATAATAATGAACAAGAATTCTTAAAAAAGAAAATAACTAAAGCCCAAAAAAGACTTAATGAAATAGAAGTAAGCAAAGAAGCTATACTGTTAGCTTCCCAGCTTTCAAAAGATGCTTTTTGTCAGGGACACAGAGCAGAAATTATCATAATTGAAACTGCAAAAGCCATAGCAGCAGAAAAAGGACTTTATAAAGTAGAACATGACCATGTGATAGAAGCATCAAAATATGCTTTGCCTCACAGAATGAGACAGATTCCTCCTCAACTGCAAAATAACCAGGACAATGACAATAATGAAGAGGAGCATGATAACAGCAGCAAAGAAAATAACGAAACCATGCAGGATAATAAAGAGCAAAATACTGAAATCGAAAATTCTCCAAATGAACATAAAACAAATGAAAATAATGAAACAGAAAAAAATAAAGAAGAAAATAGTTTTGACAACAGTGAAAACAAATCTCCCGCTACTTCGGAAAGCCAATATTCTGACAATAAAAATGAGAAGCTTGATTCGGCAGGGGATATTTTTACAGTATCAAAATGGCTGGATTTTAAAAGCCATGACAGAGTAAATAAGGGCAGTGGAAGAAGAAGTTTGGTTAAAACAAATTCTTCTATGGGAAGATATGTGGCAAGCCGTCCTTTTGCAAAGGAAATCTCTTCGGCGGACTTGGCTTTCGATGCCACTTTAAGAGCAGCAGCACCTTTCCAAAACAGCCGCAATAAAAACGGAATGGCAATTTCCATACAAAAAAGCGATATAAGAGTAAAACAACGGGAAAAAAGAGTGGGAAACTATATATTATTCGTTGTGGACGCTTCCGGCTCCATGGGCGCAGGAAAACGCATGAAAGCTGTAAAAGGTGCAGTTTTATCCCTTTTAAGCGACGCTTATCAAAAACGGGATAAAGTGGGGTTAGTTATGTTTAAACATGAAACTGCCGAAATTGTTTTAGATATGACCAGAAGTGTGGATCTTGCCCAAAAGAAACTGGAAGAACTGCCTACAGGCGGAAAAACTCCCCTTTGTTTTGGCATAGAAACAGCCCATACAGCGGTTAAAACCGCCCTCTATAAAGATAAGGAAATTTTGCCGGTTATTGTGCTTATTTCTGACGGAAGAGCTACATATGGGAAAAGCAAAAAAGCATTTGATGATGCTTTAAAATCTGCTGAAGCAGTAGCAAATGATAAAATTCATTCTGTTGTAATAGATGCGGAACAGGATTTTATAAAACTCGGACTTGCAAAAAAATTAGCTCAAACCATGAATGCTCAATACATAAAACTTGAAGAATTAAAAGCTGAAACTTTAATTACAGCAGTAAATATGTCAATAAATTAGATTAGTGAGGTATTTAAAATGGAAAACAAAAAGTATTACCCATTTACAGCTATTGTAGGACAAAACAATATGAAAACAGCTCTTATACTAAATATAATTAATCCTTCATTGGGAGGTGTGCTTATAAGAGGTGAAAAGGGCACTGCAAAATCCACAGCGGTTCGCTCTTTGGCGGAACTTATGCCTAAACTTCAAAAAGTCAAAGGTTGTCCTTTCGGCTGTGATCCAAACGGAAAAGTCCTCTGCGAAGAATGTGAAAAGAAGAAAAAAGAAGGTAATCTTACCGATATTGTGACTTCTCCCATGAAAGTTGTGGATTTGCCTGTCAGTGCCACTGAAGACAGAGTAGTGGGAACTTTGGACATTGAATATGCCATAAAACATGGTGAAAAAAAGTTTGAATGCGGTATTTTGGCAGAAGCAAACAGAAATATTCTTTATGTGGATGAAGTTAATCTTTTGGATGATCATGTAGTGGATGTTCTTCTTGACTCTGCTGCTATGGGTGTAAACACTATTGAAAGAGAAGGTATATCTTATTCTCATCCTGCTGTGTTTACATTGGTAGGTACTATGAACCCAGAAGAAGGGGATTTGAGACCACAACTTTTGGACAGATTTGGACTGGTTGTAGATGTTACTTCCGAAAATGACCGTGAAATGAGAGCCGAAGTAGTTAAACGCCGTTTGGATTTTGAGAAAAATCCCGAAGAATTTTCCAAACTTTATCAGCAGGAACAAGAAAAACTGATGGAAAAAATTTCACAGTCAATAGAACTTCTGCCTAAAGTTACCTATGACAAAGACATATTGCTTTTGGCTGTCAAACTTTCCATTGCTTTAGATGTAGATGGACACCGAGCTGATATAGGTATGATTAAAACAGCTTGCACTTTAGCTGCATTTGATGGCAGAACATCAGTAACAAAAAAAGATTTAAAGGAAGCTGCCATATTTGTACTGCCACACAGACTGAGAAGAAGACCTTTTGAAAGCGGAGTTTTAGATGCCTTTGAAATCGAAAAAATCCTGGACTCGGAATATTAAAATGAAAGAAAGATACTTGATTGTTTTCTGGATAAGCGGAAAATGTAATCTAAACTGTATTTACTGCTATGCACAAAATGCCTGTATTATGGATATGGATTTTATAACAGCAAAAACTGTTATAGATAACTTTAAATCATACCCTCTAAAAATACAATTTGCAGGTGGAGAACCTACTTTAAATTTTGCTCTTATAGAAAAAATATGTGAATATATAAAACATATGAATATTAATGCAGTTTTTCAAATGCAGTCCAATGGTACATTAATAACAGATGAAATGGCAGAAAAAATCAAAAAACTAAATATCGCCATTGGGATAAGTCTTGATGGAATACCTGAAATAAACGAACTTACCCGCGGCAAATCTTCCAAAGCCATACAGGGTATATTAAATCTGAAAGCTAAAGGAATAATGGTAAATTTAAATGCAGTAGTTACTTCAAAAAATATTGAATATCTGCCTAAATTAGTGGATTTTGCCATGTGGCTTGGAAATGTTGGCGGAATAGGTTTAGACCTTTTAAGAAACGCAGGAGGGGCAGAGGATTATTTTGATAAACTCAATGTTTGTTCATCACAGCTTGAAACAGTTCTTATTCAAATGTATCAGCGAAGCTGTCAGTTATATAAATTATGTGGAAGGAAAATTTATATAAGAGAGATAGAAGAAGCTTACCAAAGACTTAATACTCCTGTTTCAAGCACAAATTACTGTTATGCAAACTGTGGGCGTTCTGTAGTTGTTTTGCCAAATGGTAAAACCTATCCCTGCGGTTCTCTTATAAACAACCGCTATTTTATGGGTAATACCGAAAATCTAAAACCGGAAAAAGTAATGAAAATAACTGCTCACAGCAACGAAAACTGCAAAACCTGTGAATTTAACGCATTTTGTCCTAAAGGCTGTCCTTCAAGAGTTTTGGTAAATAATGCTCTTTCTTTGGACTGTGTTCTTAAAAAAACCGCTTTTATGATAGCTAAAAACCAAATAAATTAACAGTGGGGGTAATTATGTTTAATATTGTAATGATTATACAGGGAGAACACAAAATTTGCGAATATAACAAAGTATTCTCCACACTGACAGATGAAATTAAAAATGAAGTTTCTTTTTCTATATATGAAATTTATGATATTGATGGCAACGAAGAAACCTATCAAAAATGTGAAACTGACATCAAAAATGCGGATTTTCTTTTTATTGACCTTCATGGTGGACTAACTTATTTTAAGAGCTATCAAAAACTTTCTGCACTGTTTATGAATAAAAAGAAATTCTATTTTTATTCGGGAATTGACAGTGAGATAGATGAAATGTCCAAAATATGTTTTCTTACAGCTTTTCAAATGAATACAATTACTGCATATATGCGGGCAGGAGGAGAAAAAAACTATATTAATCTGCTTAAATATATGTTTAAAACCTTTGGTAACATAAACTGTGAGTATGAAAAATTGGAAATTCCTAAATTTAATGGTATATATGGGATAGATGAATCAAAGGAAAAAGAATTTCTTGACAATATTAAATCCGAAACTAAACCAATTATAGGTATATTGATACATTTTTCCACATATCAAAATGGTGATACTAAACATATTGATAATTTAATTAAAAAAATAAAAAGCGAAAATTGTGTGCCTTTTCCCATATATACATATATGGCACCAGTAGGTGAAAACGGCAAAGGTGGACTTAAAGAGGCCTTAAATACCTATTATCTTTCAGATGGCAAAAGCAATATAGATGCTTTAATTATTACAACTTCATTTTCTCTTAGTGTTACTTCTGCTCCGGGAACAGGGGGCAAAGTGGTGGATAAAAGTGTTTTTGAACCTTTAAATGTACCATTATTTCAAGCTATGACCACAACTTATTCATATGAAAAATGGAGAAAAGAATTAGCTGGACTGGAACCTATGTATCTTTCCACCAATGTCTATCAGCCTGAATTTGACGGACAGATAATCGGTATGGTTATCGCCACCAGCGAAGATATTATGACAGAATACGGCTCTAAAAAAGTCTATATCCCCATTGAAGAGAGAACCGCTAAAATGGCAAAATTAGCTAAAAACTGGGCAATACTGCGAAAAATCCCCAACAAAGACAAAAAAGTTGCCATTATATTTCACAATATGCCCCCACGAATTGATATGATAGGATCTGCATATGGTTTAGATACTCCTGCTTCTGTATTCAATATGGTTCAATGTCTTAAAAAAATGGGTATATCCATGGACTATGATTTTGAAAACGGAAAAGATATAATTGACAAAGTAATTGCAGGTCTTACCAATGACGGCAGATTTCTCTCCGAAAATGAAATGCTGAAAAGGGCTGCTTTTACTGCAAAAAAAGAGGATTATGAAAAATGGTTTTTACATTATCCCCAAAAAGTAAAAGATGAACTTTTTCGAGACTGGGGCAAAGCTCCAGGCGAATTTATGACGGTAAACAGGGAAATTCTTATTCCTGGGATAGTAAACAAAAATATTTTTATTGGGTTACAGCCACCAAGAGCCTATGAAGAAAAAGCAGAGGAAGCATATCACTCCACTGATTTGGTGTGTCCTTATCAATATTTGGCATTTTATCACTATTTAGAAAATGTGTATAAGGCAAATATAATTGTTCATGTAGGAACTCATGGCACTATAGAATGGCTGCCAGGAAAAGAAATTGCTCTTTCCAATGAATGTTATCCTGATATGGCTATTGGAACTTTGCCCCATATTTACCCTTATATAATTGATGTACCGGGGGAAGGTGCTCAAGCTAAACGCAGAACTTCTGCAGTTATTTTGGATCATTTAATTCCCTCCATGAAACAAAGCGGTGTTTATGACAAACTGGCTGAAATAGATGAACTTATCACTCAGTATTATAAATCTTTGGGAGATGATATGGGAAAAGCTCCGATTTTATCGAAAAAAATCTGGGAAAATGCCTGCAATATTAATTTAAATCAAGATTTAAACCTTACTGATGAAGATTTTGCGGAAAATAATTTAGAAGTTGTGGAAAAACTCCATGTATGGATAAGTGAAATTAAAACCTCCGAAATTAAAGATGGATTACATATTTTCGGTGAACCACCTACAAAAGATGATAACAGAATGAAAAATATGGTTCGCTTATTAGTAAGAGTCAGAAACGGAGATGTGCCTTCAATAAGAGAGGGAATATGTGCCTGCAAAGGACTTAATCTTGATGATTTAATTGATTTTCCGCAAAAATTAAACTCAAATGGCAAAACAAACTCCATGATTTTAGATGAAACAGACTCTTTGGCGGATGATATTTTTACTCAACTTGATAAACTCAATTATGATAAAAATAAAATCATAGATTTAATCAACAAAACAATTTTTCCAAAGGAATCTTCTATGGGGGAGAAGCTAAAAGAATGTCTGGGTTTTGCCTGTGAAAAAGTATATCCCAGCTTGCTGCAAACTACCGATGAACTAAAATACTTTGAAAATGCAATAAACGGAAAATTTGTTATTCCCGGCCCATCAGGAGCACCCAGTCGCGGAAATGCTTCAATTTTACCTACAGGGAGAAATTTTTATTCCATTGACCCCTCCACAGTACCAAGCAGAGCTGCATGGGAAGTAGGAAAAACTTTAGCTAATCAACTTATAGAAAATTATAAAAAAGAAAACGGAAAAATCCCTGAAAATATAGCTATTATTGTATATTCAGGCGAAACTATGAAAACCTGCGGAGATGATATTGCTGAAATTCTCTATTTATACGGAGTTAAACCCCTTTATTTAGGCAATACCGACAGAGTGGTGGGATTGGAAGTTATACCTTTGGAAGAACTGGGCAGACCCAGAATTGATGTAACTTTGAGAATAAGCGGACTTTTTCGTGATACTTTTCCCAATTTAATTGAACTTGTAGACAATGCTGTAAATACTGTAGCAGTTTTGGAAGAACCATTGGAACAAAACTTTGTCCGCAAAAACATATTAAAAGATGTAAATGAATTTGTTAAAAACGGCATGGATCCGGATATAGCCTTAAAACAGGCTTCTGTGCGAATTTTCGGCTGTCCTCCAGGAACTTACGGGGCAGGTGTGGACATTCTTATAAACAGTAAAAAATGGGAAAATTCTGACGATTTGGGACAGGCATACATTACATGGAGCGGTCATGCTTACACAAAAACCATGCATGGAGACAAATTACAGGATATTTTTTCAAAAAGGCTGTCAAACTGTGATGCCACTGTAAAAAATATTTCTTCCTGTGAGGCAGATATGCTTGACAGTGATGATTTTTATAATTATCATGGTGGATTAATCAGTGCTGTTAAAAAAGTTAAAGGCTCTTTGCCGTCGTCCTATTCCACAAATGCTGCTGATACAGGACATATTATAACCAAAAACATACATGAAGAAACCTCAAAAATTATGCGTTCCAGAATAAATAACCCTCAATGGATTGAAGGGTTAAAAAAACACGGATTTAAAGGTGCTCAGGAATTTTCTTCTATGGTGGACATTGTTTTTGGCTGGGATGCCACTTCTGAAGTCATTGATGACTGGATGTATGATAATATATATGACACCTATATTGGTGACGAAAGTCTTCGTAGTTGGATAAAAAAAGAAAATCCTTATGCTCTACATGCAATCAGTGAAAGACTTTTGGAAGCCTCACAAAGGGGAATGTGGAACAGCAGTGAAGATAAAGTCAATGAATTACAGGAAATTTATCTGGAAATGGAAGGCAGTTTTGAAGGATTATAAAAAAGAAAGGACGGTATATATTGAAACTTATATTTCTATGCTGTGAACATATTTTTGGTGAATTTAAGTATTTATGCAATGAATTAAATACACAATATTCATTTTTTTCCTCAAAAGAACTGGAAAATGAACAAAGCAGAAGTCAAATTATGAATGAAATCATGGAAAATTCAGAAAAATATTTGACAGTTATACTTTTTTCAAATTTCGGTATGAATAAAACTTTAGAAAATTTCTATCTTGCCCTGCCTAAATCTGCGGTAATTATTCCAATCGGTTCTGATGCTGTTTTATTAAACGGTGCAACAGCTAAAGGGGAAGATATAGAAAAAATAAACCGCTACACTGCTTTCGGCGGAAATGAAAACATAAAAAATGCATTAAAATATATAATAAATCAAATTGGTGAAGATAAATCGGTAAATTATAATGAACCTGTGGAAATACCTTTTGATGGAATTTACAGTTTTGATAATAATGAAATCTATCATGATTTAGAAACATATTTTAAGCAAAAAGGAAAAAACTATCCAGTATATGTGGGAATTTTAAGCCACAGAAGTGCATGGATTAAACAGGATCTAGCTGCAGAAAAATCAATCTCGGAAAAACTCAACAGTATGGGCATAGGTACAATCTGTGTATTTTCTTATGGTGCTGACAATTCAATAAACAGTCGGGGATTTAAGGAAATATTCAGTGAATGTTTTTCTCTAAACGGAAATCTTATAATAGATGTTTTGGTTAATTTTCAACTTTTTCTGCTCAAAGCACATAAAGGAGAAGATATTGCAAAAGCTGGTGAAAGAGAATTTTCCAATCTCAATATACCAATTATACATCCCCTCAGCCATTATTTCTTAACATACAAGCAATGGGAAAACTCACAAAATCCCTTGGGAGAGGGAACTGACACTTCAATAAACACAGCAGAAATGACAGGTATGATTGAACCTATCAGTGTAAGTGTTTTTGAAAATGGCAAACACATTGCTATAGAAGACAGAATAAATTTGCTATGTCGAAGAATTATTCGTTATTTAAGGCTAAAAAACAAAAATAACAGCGAAAAGAAAATTGCAATTATACTTCATAACTCTGTTTGTTCAGGAGTTGAAGCTACCATCGGAAAAGCTTTCGGATTAGATTCTTTTCAGTCAGTTGTAGATATAATGAATAACCTTTTACGCCATGGATATAATGTAAATGATATTCCGCTTACAGGAGAAAAACTGCTTGAAACCATACAAAAACATAAGGCTATTTCTGATTTTCGCTGGACAGGTATAAATGACATTATAGAAAGCGGCGGGGCTCTTTATAAAATGCCACTTAAAGAATACACAAAATACTACAATCAGCTGCCTGAAAACTCCCGAAAATATATGGAAAAAACCTGGGGTGCACCTCCCGGTGAAGCTATGGTATCTGGAGATGATATTATAATCACAGGGCTTTCATTTGGAAATATTTCTGTTATGGTTCAGCCAAAAAGAGGCTGTTATGGTGCCAAATGCACAGGTGAAGTATGCAAAATTCTCCATGACCCATTCTGCCCGCCCACACATCAATATTTAGCCACATACAGATATATTGAGAATATTTTTGATGCAGATGCAGTTATTCATGTGGGAACCGAAGGAAGTCTTGAATACCTGCCGGGAAAAACTAACTGCCTTTCCCAAAATTGTTGGCCCGATATTGTACTTGGTGCCCTTATCAATTTATATATCTATAATGCAGGGGTTACAGGTGAATCTATGATTGCAAAAAGACGTGGAAAAGCAGTACTTTTAAGCCATCTGCCATTGGCACTGGGAATTGATGAAACCTCCCGAAAAATAGTTGACAAAATAGACAGCTATTTTTATTCAAAAGAGCTTTCCAACAATCAAACCGAAATTATAAAAACAGAAATTATGGATTTACTGAAAGATTTCTCTCAAAGTTTTGAAAAAGCATCAGAAAATTTTGAGGAGTTTATAACTGAACTGAGAGATAAAATAAAATCATCAACATTTGCAGCACCTGTTACAGACAAGCATATTTTCGGAAAAATCCCTGATGAAGAAAAGAAAATAAACTTTATAACTGAAATAATTTGTGCTGATAATCAGTTTAGTTGTCTCGAAAATATGACTGATTATGATTTTAATAAGTTTATTAAGGAAAACATTAAGCTTGCTTTATCCTCAAAATGTGAAAACTCCTTACTTAAAGCTGATGTAGAAAGTTTATATGAAAAATTAAATCAAACCTTTAATGAGATGGAAAATTTAATGTCCGCTTTAGAGGGAGGTTATATAAAAGCTTCTGAATGTGGTATGCCTGATGAAAACGGAAGAAAAATTATTCCCACAGGCCGAAATTTGTATAATGTTGCCACAGGTAAAATTCCGACTAAACTAGCATACAGCCGTGGAAAAGAGATGGCTGAAAAACTGCTTGATGCATATATAAAAGACGAGGGGAAATATCCGGAAAAAATCGCTATGAACATGATTTCCACAGATATAACCCGCACCCAAGGCGAACAGCTTTCACAGGTTTTATATTTGTTGGGAGTAAAACCTGTTTGGGATAAACAGGAAAGAGTGGTTTCTTTGGCTGTAATTCCCTTGGAAGATCTTAATCGCCCAAGAATTGATATAACTGTACGAATTTCGGGGGTTATGCGTGATACTTGGGGATTTGCTGTGGATATGATGGATACTGCTGTTATGATGGTTGCCGCCTTAAATGAACCTGAACAGGATAATTTTATCAAAAAAAATATTAGTGAAGATTTGGAAAACACCGAAGATCGCTCTAAAACCATCAGAATTTTTGGAGATCCTCCGGGAACCTATGGTTCAGGTATGGATTTAGCTTTAAAAGCCAGTGCTTGGAACAATGAAAAAGATTTGGCTAAATATTTTATATCCTATTCTGCTTTTGCTTATGGAAATAAATTAAACGGTAAAAAAAGTGTAAAAGAATTTATAGAAAATGCTAAAAAAGTAGATTTAACCTGTGATACATCTTCTGACAAAAGAACAGATGTTCTTGCCTGCGGGTTTGGCATGGGTATACAGGGAGGCTATCGAATGATAGCTAAATCATATGGTAAAAAAACTCCTAAGCAATACCAAAGTACCAATATAAAAGGTCAGGAAATAAAGATGAGTTCTTTATCTGAACACATAAGCAAAAATGTTGATGAAACTCTGTTAAATCCATTATGGCTCGATAAAATAATGACTGATGGTTATGATGGTGCCGCAGAAATAATGCACAGAATTCAAAATCTGTTTGAAACACAGTGTACTAACGAGTGTTTGTCAGATAAACTTATTGATAATGTTGTTGATACCTATATTAATAATTATGAAGTCAGACAATGGTTTAGTGAAAATAACCCCTATGCCTTGGAGGAAACGGCTCGCAGAATGTTGGAACTTTACACCCGTAAAAAATGGATACCCAATGAAGAAACACTGGAAAATCTCCAAAATAATTATCTGCTTATAGAAGGTGATATGGAAAGCAATGTAAGCGGAAATGATGATTTACAAGGCGGAACCATAGAAATTATTACAGATGACAGTGTAAATACCTGGAAAGAAAATCTGGATGAAATAGAAAAATTTCTCAATAAACAATAAATATTACATTACAAAATACTCCACTTTTTAATCAAAAAATGGAGTATTTTTTTTATAAATAACAGAAATATTCAAAAAATATAATATGATAATGATTTTCATATTGACTTATTTTTTAGCAGTGGTATAATATTTAATATTGAAACTTAACAATTATAAGGTGGTTTTGCTATGCAAAAAGCTCAATATCAAACCAAACAAATGGCTGCGCTTCTATCTTATCTCCAAACTGTTGAGGGAATGCATGTTACTGTAAATGATATTACTCAGGCACTTAAAGAAACAGGAGTATCTTTAGGTACAGCTACAATATACCGAAACCTGGAAAAAATGGCTGCAAAGGGAATTGTTGCAAAATATGTGGTAGACGGTACTTCAGGAGCCTGTTATGAATATTTAGGCAATAGTGAACATTGTCATAAACCCGTATGTTATCATTGCAAATGTGAAAAATGTGGCAGGCTTATTCATTTACAGTGTAACGA
>JAHHUB010000250.1 GCA_020024175.1 Oscillospiraceae bacterium
GATAGAATAATATGTCAAACAAAAAATCTGTTACCAATTTTTTCTAAAATAACGGTTTTTAGAATAATATTTTCTTTATTATTAGATAGATATAAAAAAAATATCTAAAATACAATATAAAAAATATATAAATTAAACAAAATTTTAATAAAAATAAAATCACGGAAAAACAAACAGAAAAAGCAGATTGTCATCTGATGATATTATCTATAATGCACAAAAATATGATTATTTATAAATTTCCTATTGACTATATGGTCAGAACACCGTTTTCTGTGTTTACTAAAATGAGAATTTGTTCTTCTGCACCGTTTTTTTCGTTTATATATACTAAAACAGTTTGTCCGCTTTCTGATTTAGTTTTAAATTCATAAGCAGGAATCTCATTTTTGCCCGCTGTTGGAATTACTGCTCTTTTTACACTTATTATTTTAAGTTTTGGACTGATACTTTCAGCAGCTTTTTCTTTGGTAATAAGGGGATTTTGTACAGGTCTTTCCTTGTGGTTCATAATATAGCCTCTGGAATCAAAACCTGTAATTTCCCCTGTTTCCATATTTACACTTACTTTTATTAAATCCGTATAATATAGTATACCTTCTTTGCTGTAAGCAAAATTTATGGTGCAAATATTATTCTTGGTTTCATAGTAATTGTGAGCCATAGAAGTTATCCCTATGGCTTTGAGATATTTTTCAGCAGATTCTATAGCTGATTTAATTGAAATTTTAACCTCAGCAGGTTTGCTGTCTTTTAACATATATGCAATATAACCGCCGTTTTCGGTAATAGCAACGGAACTATTTTCGCCTTTGAAACAATAACAGGGCATATGGGATTTTTCCATCTGTGTAAATTCAATGTTGTCAGTGGTAGTTTCCAAAGCCTGAGATGCAATATACAGTGCCTGTTCTCGGGTGATTTTCGGTTTATCTTTGGTAAGTTCGGGATTTCTGTTTAAAATATGGTCGGAAAAAGGGCCGTCATAGATAAGAGAAGGGTAATTTACAAATCCTTTTTCCATATCTCTGACTTGATTGGCAAGGCCTTCTTCATCGGTTTCGTCAGGTGAAGGAGCTTTATCTTTGTTTATTGCAGAAAGTTCCTTCATAGAGAGTTTACCTGATGCAATATCCTGTCCTAACCTATAAATTCTGTTCTGTAAATCTGTAGCATGATCTTTCAGTTTAGTAATATTTTCATATTCTTCATCAGTAAGTTTTTCTCCGTATTCCAGTTTTTTAGCTAATGATCCTGTATAATTGCCCGCCTGAGATAAAAACTTATTTATAGAAGTCAAATCCATTTCCCCTGTGGGAATAGCACTCAAAGCTGTTTTGGCAGCAGAGGTATCACGGCTTAAATTTGCTGCTAAAAGCTGCATTTGTCCGGCTGTACCCACATATTGCACCTTTTCCAAAGTTTCTGCGATATTTGTCATATAGCCTGAAACCTGATTTACACAACGGACATAAGTTGTTTCCAGCGTTTGCTGACCTATATTTGCCCTTTTGTTTTCGGAATAAACCATGGTTCCGAGAAAAATTGCGATTACCGCTAAAATTGTAATTCCAACTATATATGGAATCTTTGAATTTTCTTTTTCCATAAGAATATCTCCTTTTAATTTGCTGATTTTTTAAAATATATGTTTGTTTTGCCTATAAGGATAGAACTGTATGGAGTTATTT
>JAHHUB010000251.1 GCA_020024175.1 Oscillospiraceae bacterium
GTATGAAACATTTGCAAAGGAAGCTGAAGAAGAAGGTTTCACAGCTTTGGCTTACAAATTCCGTGCAGTAGCAGCTATTGAAAAAACTCATGAAGAAAGATACAAGGCTCTCCTCAACAATGTTGAAATGCAAAAAGTATTTGAAAAATCCGAAGAAACTATGTGGGAATGCCGCAACTGCGGACACCTTGTAATGGGTAAAAAAGCTCCTGCTGCTTGCCCAGTATGTGCTCATCCTCAAAGTTTCTTTGAAGTAAGAAAAGAAAACTACTAATCTTATCTGTTAAACTGATTTTATTTTCCCAAACTTTATTTTCAAAGTTTGGGAAAATTTTTTTTTAAAACTATTGACAAATAATATTTTATCAAGTATAATCAGTAACAGTTAGCACAGACTAACCGCATCCTGTGTTAAAAACTTTAAAATTGTCATTCCGTTTATCCTTTTATTTACTCTACTTCTATTGCTGTAGTTTGATTTTGACTCGGTTAGTCTGTGTTCTACTAAAAAATCCGCCTTATGGCGTTTTATTTTAGACTTATAGTTAGCAAATGCTAACTATGTCGAAAGGAGATTTTATATGCCAGATGAAATTATCATAAAACAATGTTCTCCTACTTTGGCAGGAATAAAAACCGCAAATTTATTCCCGGTTGACTATACTACCGAACATGAACTTATTAATGATTTAAGAAATTTAAACAACCGTTTATCTTCCAAAGGTTTGAGAATTATCCCTGTTAAATACAGCAATAAAAAGGCTCTTATTTATATTTACAGACCATCTAAACTACTGCGTGATTTAAGTAATCCTGAAGCTGTGGAAATTTTATCTGCTATGGACTATCCTGTAAATTCTCCTGAAAAATGTATTGCCAAACTCATGACAAAACTCCGCTTAGAGGACAGTTTTCCCCATGAAATAGGCTTGTTTTTGGGTTATCCGCCCGAAGATGTAAAAGGATTTATTGAAAACAAAACAAACTGTAAATGTGTAGGTTTTTGGAAAGTTTATGGTGATGTACAAAAAGCCAATACAACTTTTAATCTATACAGAAAATGTTCAGGCATTTATTACGATTGCTGGCAGCAAGGCAGAACTATTGAAAAACTGTCCGTCGCTGTATAAAATATCATTCCTTCCACGCTTTGTGCTGAGGCGTAAAAATACCCTGTGATGATAAATCACAGGGTATTTTGATTTCCAATATATCCAAATAGGTTTAATATTTTAATTGTATATAATTCTCTCCAGCACAGATTGTATAAATATTTTAAATTAATATACAATTATAATTCTGTTTTATAAATCTTTGATTTATAGTATGCTTCACTTTGATAAATGGCAGCTACAGGGTTATGAGCTAAAACTCTGTCTTTTACTGCAAACACTGATACAGGCGATTCCAAATATTTAAGTGCCAAGGTATCATGACCTACACAAAGACCGAAAAGCAATGTAAAATCCACTTTTTCTTCGTTTAAATATAAAGCCTGACCTATTGGATTGCACATAATTTCATTGGGATTATTGCGAACTGTTTCCTCCTGAGAAATTCCAATGTGAGTTTTGGGAACTGCACCGCATTTACATATTATGGAGCAAACCTCAAAACCATGATATTCCAAAATTTTTGTAAGGGTTTTAGCTTCACTTCTAAGA
>JAHHUB010000252.1 GCA_020024175.1 Oscillospiraceae bacterium
TTGTTGTTTTAGACTCGGAAATGATAAAACATTCCCACAGATGTATGGTGGATGGACAAATTCAGGATATTAACATGGTAACTGATGTAATTATCAGCATTAAAAATTCCTTGGAAACCCGAAACAAAATTACTCTTAAAAATGTTTCCATAGCTGCCGCAGGAAGAACTCTGATTACTCAAAACGGCCATTCTGAAAGAAAAACCCAAAGAAATGTTGCCATAAACCGTGATTTTATTTCCTCATTAGAAATGGAAGCTGTGGAAAATGCTCTTTCTCATATCAAAAATGATAATAACAGCGAAACCAGCTTTTACTGTGTAGGCCACAGTATAGTTTCTCAAACTTTGGATAAATACCCTCTCACAAATTTGGAAGGTCATAAAGGTGATTGTGTAACCATGGATATTATCGCTGCATTTCTCCCTTCCAGTGTTGTGGACAGTCTTCACACTGCCATGGAAAATGCAGGCCTTATTGTAAAAACTCTCACTTTGGAACCCATAGCAGCTATTAATGCCCTTATTCCCAGTGAACTGCGTATGCTTAATCTGGCTTTGGTGGATATAGGTGCAGGTACTTCTGATATTGCTATATCCAAAGATGGCTCTGTAATTTCATATGCTATGGCAACAGTAGCTGGGGACGAAATTACCGAAAGCCTTATCAACAGTCTTTTGGTAGACTTCCAAACTGCTGAAAAAATTAAACTTTCTTTAGCAGACTCACCTGAAATCATCAGTTATACCGATATTTTAGGCTTTACTTATGAAAAAACATATGAAGAAATCTTTGCCTCTATTTCTGAGGCTTTCTCCAATTTAGTTGACACAATATGTGAAAAGATTTTGGAAATAAACAAAACCTCTCCAACTGCCGTATTTTTGGCAGGCGGTGGCAGCCTTATTCCCAACCTCACCGAAAAGGTGGCTAAAAAACTGCAAATGAGTCCAAACAGAGTAGCTATTAAGAGCAACAGTTTCCTTAAAAACATTGAGGGCAACTGTGAAAATATGGACGACCCTCAATATGTAACTCCTCTTGGAATAGCTCTTACTTCTGTTATGCAAAATGGATTTGACCTTTATTTTGTAACTCTTAACGGTGAAAAAATCAGAATTATAAATGACAAAGAAATTACTGTAAATGATGTTTTGAGCCAAGCCGGCATACAAATGAAACAGCTCATAGGTCTTACCGGAAAAAGCCTTGTTTATGAGTTTAATGGCAAAAGAAATGTCAGATATGGAGGAATGTCTGTACAGGGACAAATACTAATCAACGGCAAGGAAGAAAATATCCGTTCACAGGTTAAGTCAGGGGATAAAATTGAAATCGCCATGGCAGAAAACGGAAAAGATGCTGTACTTACCCTAAAAGACTTAGTTGATTTTGACGACCGTGGTTTTGTTTTTATAGGTCCCAGCAAAGTATCTCTTTCCATAAACTGTACTGTAAACGGTTCTGAAAAAGACGAAGATTATGCAATAAACAATTATGATGTGATAAACACAAATCAAATCCCAACTTTGTCAGATGCACTCAATTACCTGCACATTTCACCCGACGATAATATTTTTATTTTAAATGGCAGCAAAATAGGTTTGGGACATAAACTTGTAAACGGAGAAAATATAGAATGTAAGC
>JAHHUB010000253.1 GCA_020024175.1 Oscillospiraceae bacterium
TTTATAGATAAGCTGTATCTGAATACAGCAGACAGGAGAACTTATGATATTTGCAGACAAACTTATAGAACTGAGAAAGAAAAACGGCTGGTCACAGGAAAAATTGGCAGAAGAATTAAATGTCAGCCGTCAAACTGTTTCCAAATGGGAGGGTGCACAATCTGTACCTGATTTTAACAGAGTAATACAAATTTCGGAATTATTTGGTGTAACTACTGATTATCTGTTGAAAGACAGTATTGAAAATTCAGAAAACATTGAAGGCAAACCAGTTTATGAAGAAATAACTTTAGATAATTCCAATGAAAACATTCACCCTGTTTCAATGGAAGAGGCGAACAGTTTTTTACAGGCAAGAGATAATTCTTCTGGCAAAACCGCTTTGGGAGTTATGATGTGTATATTAAGTCCTGTTATTCTTATAGCAACATCCGGATTACAGGAAAATAATCTAATCAAAATATCTGAAAATCAAGCTGCCGGGTTAGGTCTTATTATATTGATATTAATGATAACAGGAGCTGTGGCAATTTTCATAAGACAATATTTAATGTTAAAACCTTATGAATATTTAGAACATGAAAATATAGAAACTGCCTATGGTATAAATGGTATGGTTAAAGAACGCTGTGAAAAATACAAACCTGTCTACATAAGACTTCTTACAATAGGGATTTCTCTTTGTGTTTGTTCCCCTATTCCAATATTTATATCCCTTCTTTTCTTTGGGGACAGTGATTTATTCAGTATTTTTGCAGTTTGTATTTTACTTATTTTTGTGGCATTTGGTGTTATGATGATTGTAAAATGCAGTATAATATGGGGAAGTTTTTCCATACTTTTGGAAACTGATGATTACTCCCGTAAAAATAAGCGTGAAAGTAAGAGAAACAACAATATTGCATCTATTTATTGGGGTATTACTACTGCTTTATATCTAGGGTACAGTTTTATAACTATGCGTTGGGGTATCAGCTGGGTTATTTGGCCTGTAGCAGGTATATTATATGGTGTGTTATGTGCTATTCTTCGTATGTTGAGAAAAGAAATTTAGAAATTTTAAAAAGGCTGGAACGAGTAAATCGTTCCAGCCTTTTTTATGCGTTTTCAATATTTATTTGGCACATTTTCATAGCTGACAGGGCATTTTGATGACTTTCAGGTGTAACTCCTGCACAGCAAGCAGCATCTATAGTGATTTTTACCTCAGGTAAAAAAGCTTTAATTAAAAGTGCATTGGAAATAACACATATATCCGTACATAAACCGATTAATTCCACTTCTTCAACAGGTGTTTTCTCATTTACTTCACAAATCCATTTGCCTAAATCCAATGAGCCAAAAGTAGGCTTTGCAAATATTTTTACTTCTTCCCCGCTATCAATATGGTTTTGTATTGCCTTTTCCACATTGGTGTTTAACTGCCAGCCTTCAGTATTTTCCACACAATGAACTACAGGTAGTTTTTTGCCCTCCTGGGTATTAAGATAATCTGCTTGGTGAGTATCCTTTGTTACTGCAACAATACCTTTAATATTTTCGATTTTCTTTACCACATTCGGAACAATTTGAGTTGCTTCCACACTTCCCAATGCACCATCTACAAAATCTTTCTGCATATCAACTACAACTAAA
>JAHHUB010000254.1 GCA_020024175.1 Oscillospiraceae bacterium
TTCGATAAACTGTTCCCATACTAATTGTAGGGTCTATATCACGGGCACGCTGATAAACAGTTTCAGCAGTAGGGTGATCAAGACTTTCGTTTACAATCTTCAAAATCAGCTTTCTCTGAGGAGTATTTCTCATTTTTTTAGTGTCTGTGATAATTATTCCTCCTTTATAGCTATTGCTATATGTTACTAATAATATCCCAAACACAATGATTTGTCCATTGTAAATAATTATAATTTTTTACAATGGACAAAATATTTTTTTATAAATTATATAATAAATTTTACATTTTGTTTGAGTTTAAGTGAATTTTCTGTTACAAAGCAGTCCATAGCACCTATGTAAACTCCCTCAGCATGAGCTTTCTTCAAAGTCTCAGCAAAGACTGGGTCGTTTAAGCTGTTGGGTATAAAATAATCTGGGTTTTCCATTTGTATAACAAAGAGTAATGCGGTTATATAGCCTTCTTTTTTTAAAGATATAAGTTCCTTTATATGTTTTGTTCCCCGTTCAGTAGGGGCATCTGGGAAAGAAACTATATTGTTATTTTCCAAAGTACAGCCTTTAACTTCAATTAAAATTTTATTTTTGCTGTTTTCCATATAAAAATCTATGCGGGAATTTCCTATAGAATATTCAGGTTTAATAAAATATCTGTCTTCAAAATGTTCTTTTAAATACTCATAAACAACTTTATTAGGAGCTTGGCTGTCTATATTGATAAGCCTGTTTCCTTTGTAAACTGCAATTAAATCATATTTGGTTTTTCTGAGAGGATTATCGGAAATTTCCAAAATAATTTTGGCATTTTCTGTAAGAAGTTCCCTGCATCTGCCTGTATTTTTTACATGGCAAACTTCTGTTTGACCATTAATCATACTATGAGCAATAAATCTGTTGGGACGGCTTATAAACCGACCTTGAGTTATATTTTTATATATCATGTTCTTATCCTGCTATAATTGTTTTTATTAAATGAAGTGCCAGCATATGGACAGGGTAGAATGAGTAGTAAATATACTGAATTTTCTTGCTGTGAGGCCCCTGTTTTCCATTATACATCCAAATGGGAACAAGAGCAAAAACTGCCATAGCCTGTTGAGGAAAATCAAAAGGAAAACCGAAAATATTTATTTGATAGGTAACTCCTTCCAGCATAAAGCCGTTTATAATAATCATGCCAATAAGTTGACCTACCCATGAAAATTTAATATCACGGAAAATATAGAATAAAAATACTGTCAAAATTCCGTAACCAAAATAATCAGTCATAGTAATATTGCCCTGTATATATCCACATATGCATGAAACTACAATAGTTAAAATTCTTAAAGAGGGATTTTTACTTTTTCCCCATTCCATAAAGCGTATGAAAATTAAAGCTATACAGAAAGTGAATATAACATTTTGATGGAATGGATAAATAACACTGCCCACATACATTAAGTTAAAAGGTATTTCCGAAATAAGTGCAAATATAAAAAGTCTTACCATATACTTTTTAAAATCTTTTGTATGAAAGTAACCTTCGGCAATTTGGAAAGCAAAAATAGGGAAAGCAATCCTGCCGATGTCAGTAAGCCACTGATTTCCCGGGATTACAGTTGCCCACATATGATCACAGAGCATTAG
>JAHHUB010000255.1 GCA_020024175.1 Oscillospiraceae bacterium
ATCCAAAAAACTATGCGATATAAACAAGTCATATGATTCTTTTTTGGAAAAAACTGCATAATTTTCATTTAAAATCCTTGTTTCCGATGCATTATTAATGTCTCTTTTTATAGATTCTTTTCTTAAAAATTCATTTGTTAAAATCATATATATACCTCCTAGAATCTTTTATCTTTTGACAATTTCCAATAATGCAATCCTAAAGGAGTCAACCTGCATGACTTACTATTCATTGCGGCAAAATACATATGTTCCTCATCTACTGGTTCAATTAAACCGACACTTTCATACAATTGTAATTCTTTAAACTTATTAATATTTACATCTTTTGCATATGGTTCTTTAATTTCAATTTGATACTCCGGATTATTAGTAAATTCAAAAGATGGATCTAAAGGATATTCACTATCAGGATTTTGAAAATAATCACTTAATTTCCTTAAAACTTCAATAGGAACTTTAGGTTTTATTTTTCTAATAGAAAGAAATCTGGATATATTTGTTTTAAAAAGAGGTCGTTGTTCCCATGCTCCCAGCGATTGATCGACAAATGAATATAAACTTGCGGGTGTAATATTCCCACCAACATCAGCTGCACCACCCAATAATCCCTGAATTAACAATTCAGTAAATACTCCATGACCAGTAATTCCATCTTCTACAGCATATTGATCTCTACTGCTGGCAGTCATAATTGTCACACCTTCGCCTAATACTGTTTCATTTGATGAAATTACTCCCAACTCTCCAAATTTACCAGAAAAACAGCAATCCAGTATAACAACTTTATTTTTACTTTTTGACTGTTTTAATAAAGCCAAAATATCTGACATTGATACTCCCATATCTCTGCCTTTAAAATCAGGTGTAACTATTTTTCCTGTAACTTCATCTGTTCCATGACCTGAAAAATAGAACAACGATATATCCGAATCACCTTCACAAAAAAGAGCATTTAACAGTTCCAAAAGCTCATCCTTTGTCTTTATATTTGGAGCAAACTTAACTTCAAAATTAGGAGAACCATCTCCATTTGTTTCAAGTAAGTTTTTTATTTCTTTTGCATCATTTACACATCCATTTAAAGGGCAACCCGGATAATCATCAATACCAACAACGAGTGCTTTTCTACTCATCTCAAAACATCTCCTTTTTTATATATTATCAATCCACTTTGAAATATTTGACCATGTCCAGTCCATTAATCTAATATATCCGCATTCACTTGGAATAGTAACCCCAGAGTGACTATCATTTCCATATATTCCAACTATTGGAATATTTTCATCTTTTGCACACTTCATTTCCCAAATTTGTCCATCTGCATTTTTGGTATTCTTTGTGACTATTGATATCACACCGTCACAGCCTTTTATTCTTGTTCTACAATTTGTTTTCCACTGTGAATCCCACGGTTTTTTAACTGACATATCCACAAATTCAAATGGGCTATTTTCATTTTTCGCTTGTCCTTTTAAAAAATCTCTTAACCGTTCATCTTCAATTGCAAAGCTAATAAAAATTCTTTTCATAATTATTTGACCTCCTTAATGT
>JAHHUB010000256.1 GCA_020024175.1 Oscillospiraceae bacterium
TCAAATCATTAAATCAGTATTATTTTATAAAGATATTTCCTATTATTAACAATTTAGACTTATATTTATTTTAGTATTTATTAACAGCAAAATTTTCTTGCTGTTTTATTTTTAATGAACCTTTTCTATTTATTTATCGTCTGTATATATGAAACCGGTTTTAAGAATTAAAGGAGATGATGCTGTGGATGAGTTTGAAGAACTCCTTATTACATATAAAAATACTGTGGAACGCTTTGTTAAATATAGATTAAATGCTGTTCCTGACGCTGATGACATTTTACAGGAAGTTTATATCACTGCATACGAAAAATTTCATCAACTTAAAAATAAAGACAGCTTTAAGTTTTGGATTTTAACCATAGCCAGAAACAAATGCAATGACTATTTCCGAAAAATGGCAAAATTCATGGAACTTCCCATTGATGAAATCAACGAAAATCAACTTACCTATGGTATTCATGGAAAATTAGAAAGTACTGCTGTAAGTGATATTGTGGATTTGCTACCTGATAAGGATAAACAAATGCTTTATCTTTACTTTTGGAAAGACATACCTCAAGAGGAAATTGCCAGAAAATTAAATATTCCTGCAGGAACAGTAAAAAGCCGTCTTTATACCGCAAAACAAAACTTTAAAAATCAATATCAAAAAGGAGATAATATTATGAAAACAATGCCTAAATCTTTACCTGAATACAAAATAGAAGCAGTTAATGACCATCCTTTCAGCATTAAATGGGAAGAGGTTATGGGGTGGTTTCTTGTACCTAAATTAGGTGAAAAACTTAATTGGGCTATGTACAATACCGCTACCGGAAAAATGATGGAATTTTTTGAAACAAAAGTTAATGGCAAAGCAACAGTTCATAACATAGAAGGTGTGGATATTTCTGTAAAGCAAACGGTTTATGACAATGGTAAACCCGAAGTTACTGATTGGAACTTTGTGGCACAGCTCACTGAAACTCACTGCCGATATCTTGCCGCTGTCAGACAGGAAAAAGATATGAAATACTACTACACTTTTTTAGATGAAAAATTTGCTCAAAACTGGGGATTTGGTGAAAATAACTGTGGAAATGAAGTAAACTTCTCCCCTAAAGGTGATATAAAACGCATAGGAAATGAGGTTACACATAATAATAAGGACTTCCTTTTGGATATTGTAGGCAGATACAATGTAACCGTAAACGAAAAAACCTATGATACTGTCTGCATTATGGATATTGAAACCTATGACAATAATATTGTTTCCGAACAATTTATAGATAAAAACGGCAGAACCATACTTTGGAGAAGATATAACAAAGACACTTGGCAGTTTGAAAGCCGAGGAAAAAAATGGAGTGAAATATTTCCGGGTAATGACCGTATAACAGTAAATGGAGAGACCTATGTTCAGTGGTATGACTGCATAACAGACTATATATTTTAACTTTAAAATCCTGAAAATTTAAACTTACATACCTTAAAAAGTCAGATTTTTATTGCGTAACAGAAATTAACTGTTACGCAATTTTTTTACTTTAAATGAGAAAATATATTCC
>JAHHUB010000257.1 GCA_020024175.1 Oscillospiraceae bacterium
TTTTAAAAAAAACTTTTTTTATTTGTTGACAAAAATAATTGCAAATGCTATACTATGAATAGTTAGTTAGGACTAACCATTTTGATTTTTAAAAGTGCCCTCGAGGCACTAAAAAAATCACTCAGTGTTAGCCTAAACTAACCCTTAAAAGGTATCATTGAAAAGGTTAAACATAATAAAGTTATCACACCTGTTTCAATTTCATTTAATATCGGGAAATCCTCTTAATAGCCATGATAAATTAATAACACATTGATATTCCTGATAAACTATGATATTTGCAGAGTGCAATCTTTTACCAATACCTTTCTTATTATGCTGAAAGTATCGGAACACTTCCTAATGACATTAAACGGATTTGATCCTGCCTATTTAGTATACAACCTCAACACTTTCAGCGTTTTTAAGCTAAAATGAAAATTCATTTATAAATCATCTTGGTAATACAGAATTCTAGCCATTAATTCTGTACAAGATGCCTCCAAATTAGATTTTGTTTCAAAAGGAAGCGATGCATAAGCACCGCTTTTCTTTTTTTGATTTATTCTATTCAATCAGACAACTTAATAAAAAGTTCCCTATTTTTCTTTCCATTTAACTCTCAGTTCATCAACATAAACTCCCGTCTTATATTTCCCATAAAAAATTATCCCATTCCTGTTATACACACTGACCTTAAATCCGTTGTCTGACTGTCCGGCCAAAATAAGTCTTTCTCCATCAAAGTCTGCACTTTGTATCGGAAAGTCCGCATTAAAAGTTCTATACTTACGCTTAAATTTCACTGGAGTTTCAAAGATTCCTTTACTGTCTTTACCTAGTAAATAAATATCTTCCAGTCCATTATCTATCAAATGGAAATCCTCATAAGTTCTACAGTCATTTCCTACAAAATCCCAAGGATAATTATCCAAAAGAATTGTTTCTCTGCTTTGACCTGTTTCAATGTCGATTACACTATACCAGGTCTTTCCCTCTTCATTATAAGTGAGAAAAAGATTCTTTTTTCCGTCGCTCTGCAGATTAAGTACTTTAACTTCCGGATTTAATGGAAAAATATTTTTTACTTTATCTATATCAACAGGCACTTTACTTTTCTCTTTATTAAATGGAATACTGTAAATACCATATCCATAGGTCAGCTCTGAAGTGTCCACAACTTTATTGTTCAGTGTATGTGTATCAAAGGTAAAATAAAGGTTTTCTTTTGTTTCCGCATTAACCGTGTGAACGCTATATTTATCAGATTCATTTACATAGTCTAATTCTAAGGCTTTAGAATCCGGTGCTGAAACAGAAAAAGAAACCTCAATATCTTCCGGTACAGGTATTTTGAAATTTTCCTGAAATCCTTCAATCATATGTTCTTCTTCCTTTGAATCATATGTATTAAAAAGATATCCATAATCAAATAAATCGTATCCTGCAGCAGAAGGTTCCCCATTTTTATATTTCAGTATCATCATATTGCCAAAAGGATAATATTCCATTAAGTCTTTAAGCTTATGTGTTTTGAAACAACTTCTATGAAGATCTTTAAGTG
>JAHHUB010000258.1 GCA_020024175.1 Oscillospiraceae bacterium
GGTTTACACTATCTTTGAAATAGACTCTAAGGTAAGCGTTCAAAATGAATGTGCAAACAGTGCCATAGGCACTGTTCTTTTAGGCTTTGAGGTATTTCCTCCAACGAGCTTTTTTGCTTATGTAACACATAAACACTGCTCACCAACTTGTGAAATTTTATAAATTTAAAACCAACCTCCAATTTATTAAACTTTTAGTTTAACTTTTTTGAAGGTTGGTTAATTTTTTCTTATAATGTTTATTATCTACTGTATATATAATTTCGCATCTTTTACAGACATAATTTTTCCTGCATCCATAGTTATGATTTTATCATATTTATCCATTACTTCCCTGTTTGGTACATGGGAAACCGAAATAATAGTTCCTTTATAATTAAGAAGCATTTCTTCAATATCTCGGGAAGTTTCCTTATCCAATGCGGAAGTTACTTCATCTAAAAGCAGTATTTGTGGGTTTGTATAGAGTGCTCTTGCTATGGAAATTCTCTGTTTTTCTCCACCGGAAAGTGTTTGGGCTGATTCCTCATCCATAATTGTGTCTTTGTATTTGTCTGTCACTTTATTAAGTTTAAGACCACTTATAAGACTATCAAGGAAAGTTTTATTTTCATGGCTTACACTGATATTGTCCATAATACTTTTTTGGAAAAGATAAGATTCCTGAAAAACGATTCTTATAAAATTGTAAATCTTATCTCCCAAATTCTTCTGAGATTTATCATTGTAAATTATATCCCCTGTATAATCCTGTTCAATACCACTGATAATCTTTAAAAGTGTGGATTTTCCGCAACCGCTTTCACCAACTATAAGATATTTTTTATTAGGCTCAAATTCAATATTAATATCACTTAAAATATGGTGGCCATTGGCTGTGAAGTTTATATTTTTCAGTCTTATACTAGGTGTGGTTTCAAATATCATTTCCTTATTTTCTGGTTCACTTTCACACATAAGTCCCTCAAGTTCTTTTTTTAAGGGCTTAGCTCCGTTTCTATAATTAATCAAATAGGAAATCTGTGTAAAAGGATAACTCATAATGGAGTTTATCTGAATTGTAGAAAACAATGCTCCTGCAGTATATTTTCCTTTTAATATTAAATATGCTCCATAAAAAAGTATTGTAAAATTAACAAGCTGTGATAAAACAGAATCCACTGTCATAGACAAAACTGCTGTTTTTTGGTATTTTAAATCTGCCTCATTCTTAATATCATTTTCAGATTTAATCTCTTTTCTGAAATCATCAGCCATTTTATATGTACGAACAATATTTATTCCGTTTAAAAAATCGGAAAGTTTTGCCGTCAGACTTCGTCCTGCCATATATGTTTTGTTGTATGTTTTTTCCAATGGCTTTTTAAATAAAGATGTATTTAAAAGTTTAAGTGCATTCATAATTATTATAAAGGCAGCTATTTCAAAATTCAAAGTAAACAGTGCTGATATTGAAAATAATATAGTGAAAATAAGTTCCCAAATATCTAAAGTATTAATGTAATACTGCTCCACTACTGAATAAATATCTCCG
>JAHHUB010000259.1 GCA_020024175.1 Oscillospiraceae bacterium
TCATTTTTATCGGAAATAACTGATATTTTAAAATTACCGCTGTTAGAAATTATATCATTTGGTATAAATGAATATTCCGAGCATAAATCATAAATATTTTCATGATGGGCAAGTGCTGCTAAAATCCATTCCATATAGCATACTGACGAGGTAAGCAACACTTCATCTATCTTATCTTTTTCTCCCAAAGGTTTGTTTAGTTTTTCCCAAAGTTTATCAAGTAAAGAAGTAACAGAACCTACTATAATCATTTTTTCTTTGGCTCTTGTCAGTGCAACATATAAAATACGCATTTCTTCACTGATTAAATCATTTCTCTTTAATATTTTTATTGCATTATAGTGTACAGTTGTATATCTTACACCCAGTTTATTATTCCGTCTTTTAACTGCAAAACCAAGTTTAGGGTGAAGTATTGTGTCTTCTTTTAAATCTCTTTTGTTAAATTTAGAGGCAGTATCCACTAAAAATACCACAGGAAATTCCAAACCTTTAGAGGCATGTATACTCATAATCTGCACAGTATTTTCACTTTTGCTGTTAATTTGAGCTGATGCAAAATCCCCTTCTGCTTCACTTAATTTATTGATGTATCTGATAAAGCCTGCTAAACCGTCGTGGCTTCCGGAGTCTATTCTGTCAGCATAATCCACCAAAAGTTTTAGATTGAGTGCGGCAATTTTTCCGTTGGGACCTGCCTGAACCACTGTTTCAAATCCTGTCATATCATATATTTCCAAAAGCAAATCCGAAACACTCATAGAAACAGCACATTTTCTCAAATAATTAAATTTATCAAAAAATGCACCACATTTATTCATTTCATCTTTTTTAAGATATAAACGGGAATATAAATGTAATTTTGTATTTTCAAGTGAAATTTCAGCCATTTCCTCTGCACTAAAACCAAAAAGCGGACTCATTAAAGCATTGTAAAGTTCATCATCCAAAAGCGGATTATCCAAGGCTTTAAGAAGTGATGTTACTGCTTTTATTTCCAATGAATCTAAAAACTGACTGTCAGAATTATAAACGGCAGGAATACCGCTTTCAGTGAGTATTTTTTGGTAAACTTCAGCTTTTCCTTTTACGGAACGCATTAAAACAGCTATATCCGACAGACGGATGGGTCGTTGTGTTTCACCATCCTTTATCGGAAACTGTTCATCAAGTAATTTTTTTATTCGTTTTGCCACATATTTAGCTTCATTTTCTCTTTTTTCAAAATCCTCATCTTTCAGATTTTTTGTATCAATGATGTCAAATTCACAGCCTCTCTCCTTGCTGTAAGCTCTGCCATCATCGTTATATATAAGGCTGTCTTCGGTGTCATAGGAAACTCCCCCCAAGCCCTCCTGCATTATAAGTCTGAAAATAAAGTTTATACCTTCTGTTACTTCACGACAGCTACGGAAATTTTTAGACAAAATAATTTTGGCTTTATCTTCCCCATTGCTTTTATCCAAAGCAGGATAAGTGTTTTTCTTATTTAAAAACAGTTCCGGTCTTGCCTGTCTGAAACTGTAAATA
>JAHHUB010000026.1 GCA_020024175.1 Oscillospiraceae bacterium
TAATAATACATTTTTCCTTTTATTATTTTATTTATTGCATTATTTTTTTTGCATACTATAATTATAATAGAAATTTTAATTAATACAATCAAAGGAGATTTACTAATATGAGCCGTTTAAAAATTAAAACTCCAAATAAAGCTCAAACAGTTGTAGAAGAACTTTATAAGGATTTGGAAAGAAGAATTGTCGCAAGTCCTCCCGGACTTTGCCCTATTGATATGTCACAGGCGTTTCTAAGACTTGCTCATGCACAAACTTGTGGAAAATGTGTGCCTTGTCGTATAGGTTTATCCCAGCTTACTGATCTTATTACAAGTGTTCTTGATGGTGAAGCCACTATGGAAACCATTGATTTAATAGAAAAAACTGCCAGAGTTATTAAAAATTCCGCTGACTGTGCCATAGGCAGAGAAGCCGCTAAAATGGTACTGAGAGGTGTTATCGGATTCAGAGATGACTATATCGAACATATAAAACACAACAGATGTCTTTGCAGTTTAAATCAGCCTGTCCCCTGTGTATCTCAATGCCCTGCCGGGGTGGATGTTCCCGGATATATTGCTCTTATTGCTGAAGAAAGATATGCTGACTGTGTAAAACTTATAAGAAAAGACAATCCGTTTGTTACTTCATGTGCTATGGTTTGTGAACATCCATGTGAAGCCAGATGCCGCAGAAGTATGATTGACAGCCCTATTAATATAAGAGCTTTAAAACGCTATGCCGTTGAACATTCGGGTATTGTTCCTGCTCCAAAATGTGCAGAAAAAACAGGAAAAAAAGTTGCTGTTATTGGAGGCGGACCTGGAGGACTCAGTGCTGCTTACTACCTTTCTCTTATGGGGCATGATGTTGAAGTTTTTGAAAAGCGTAAATACTTGGGCGGTATGCTCCGTTACGGTATTCCCAGCTATCGTCTTCCGCGTGAAAGACTACAGGAAGATATTGATGCTATTTTGTCCACAGGTGTTAAAATATCCACTAATATAAATATAGGAAAAGATATAACTCTTAAAGAACTTAGGGAAAAATTTGATTCCATATATATTGCAATCGGTGCTCAGCTTGACAAAAATGTGGGCATTGATGGTGAGGACAGCCGCGGTGTAATTTCTGCCGTAGAACTTTTAAGAGGAATCGGCGATGGCAATCTTCCGGATTTTACAGGAAAGAAGATTATTGTTATCGGTGGCGGAAATGTTGCCATGGACTGTGCAAGAAGCTCTGTACGTTTAGGTGCTGAAAAAATAAATATTGTTTACAGAAGAAGACGGGGCGATATGACTGCTTTACCTGAGGAAATTGATGGTGCTATAGAAGAAGGCTGTGAACTCATTGAACTTCAGGCTCCTTCCAAAATTGAATATGACAGTGAGGGAAATGCTGTAGCTCTTTGGACAAAACCTCAAATTATAGGACCTATTGACGGTTCAGGCAGACCTAAACCCAGAGATGCCGATTTACCTGAAATGAGAATTGAAGCTGATATTATTATTAAAGCTATTGGTCAGGGAATTGAAACCAAACACTTTGAAGAAAATGGTGTTCCAATTAAACGCGGTGTTATTGATGCTATGAGCTCCAGTGATATAGGAACTATTACCGGAGTATTTGCAGGAGGCGACTGTGTAACAGGACCTGCTTCCGCTATAAAAGCTATTGCAGCAGGTAAAGTTGCAGCAGCCAATATTGATGAATTTTTGGGTTACAACCATGAAATTACAGTTGATGTGGAAATTCCTGAACCAAAACTTCACGACCGTATGCCTTGTGGCAGAATTACTTCATCAGAAAGAACTATATCTGAAAGAGTAAAAGATATGAACCTTATAGAATATGCCATGACAAAGGAAGAAGCTATGCAGGAATCAAGCCGTTGTCTGCGATGTGATAAATTCGGCTATGGTTCATTCAAAGGAGGCAGAGAACACAAATGGTAAAATTAAAAATTGATGATATAAATGTAGAAGTTAAAGAAGGCACAACTATATTGGAAGCTGCTCGCAGTGCAGGTATAGGTATTCCCAGCCTTTGTTATTTAAAAGATATAAACGAAATAGGTGCCTGCCGTGTCTGCGTAGTTGAAATTGATGGAATTGACAACCTTGTCCCCTCATGCAATACTGTAGCTGAAAACGGAATGATTATTCACACCAACAGCCCCAGAGTCAGAGAAGCCAGAAAAACAAATGTAGAGCTTATTCTTTCTCAGCATGATGCAAGATGTGCTACTTGTGTAAGAAGTGGAAACTGCACATTGCAGACAATAGCCAATGATTTAGGCATTATAGATGTTCCCTATTATTACAAAGCTGCAAAAACTAAATGGGATACCAGCTTTTATCTTCAGAGAAAAGCCTCCAAATGTATTAAATGTATGAGATGTATTCAAGTTTGCGAAAAAATCCAAAATGTGCATATATGGGACTTGGAAGGTACAGGTTCAAGAACAAATATTGATGTATCACACAACAGAAAAATTGCAGAAAGTGACTGTTCACTCTGTGGTCAATGTATTGTAAACTGCCCTGTAGGAGCATTATCAGAGCGTGATGATACACAGATTGTATTTGATGCTTTGGCAAACCCTGATATTATCACTGTAGTTCAGGTAGCTCCCGCTGTCAGAACTGCTTGGGGAGAATCTTTGGCTCTTAAACCTGAGGATGCCACTGTGGGAAAAATGGTTGCTGCATTAAAGCGTATTGGTTTTGACTATGTATTTGATACAAACTTTGCTGCAGATCTCACTATTATGGAAGAAGGCAGTGAACTTTTGGCTAAACTCAATAATCCAAACAATGACAACAAACCTATGTTCACTTCTTGCTGTCCTGCCTGGGTTAGATTTGCTAAAACCAAATACCCCGAATTTGTGGATCAAATTTCCTCTGCTAAATCTCCTCAACAGATGTTTGGCGCTGTAGCCAAAACCTATTTTGCAGAAAAAATAGGAGTGGATCCCCACAAATTATTCTGTATTTCCATTATGCCATGTTTAGCTAAAAAAGCTGAATGTGATATTCCTACAATTAACAGTTCCGAATCAATAAAAGATGTGGATGCATCACTTACTACAAGAGAGTTTGTCAGAATAATAAGAGCTGAACATATTGTACCGGAATGTTTACAGGAGGCTGAATTTGACAATCCTTTGGGAATAGCTACAGGAGCAGGTGCAATCTTTGGTACCACAGGCGGAGTTATGGAAGCAGCTCTCAGAAGTGCATACTATCTTGCCACAGGTGAAAATCCAAACCCTGATACTTTCTCACAGGTGAGAGGAATGAATGGCTGGAAAGAAGCTAAATTTGATTTGGCAGGCAGAACTTTAAATATAGCTGTAGTACATGGACTTAATAATACAAGCCGACTTTTAGACGCATTAAACCGTGGTGAAGTGAACTATGACTTTGTAGAAGTTATGTCCTGTCCCGGAGGATGTGCCGGTGGCGGTGGTCAGCCTATTCATGATGGCTGTAACTTTACCAAGGAACGAGGTCAAATGCTTTATGATATAGACCATATGTCTTCTTTAAGATTTTCTCATGAAAATCCTGAAGTGCTGAAACTTTATGAAGATTATATGGAAAAACCTCTTTCCGAAAAAGCTCATCATATTCTTCATACCGACCATCACTCCTGGCAAGTAGAAAATATGATAAAATAAATATAGTTGTATTTAAAATGTTTTTATAAACATAAAACAATAAAAATAAGCACCCGCTTATAAGAATAAATTATATTATTCTTATAAGTGGGTGCTTATTTAAATTAACTGAATTACTATATAAAATTTATATGTATACTGTTAAAACTACTCATTTTCAGTTTGAACACTGACATTGTAATTAGGTGAAATTGTTTTAATCCCAAATATAAAATAAAGCAAATGGCACAGCCATACAATCCCTAAAGCTATTTGTCCAACAATAACTTTTTTCATCATTACAAATCCAATTACCATTAAAATTGTAACTGTAACCATAATTTTTATTTTTGTTTTTCTTGTCATACCTTTTTCTTTTACATAGCTTTCCAAGTTGTTTTTGTAGAGTTTTGTACCTTTAAACCAGGTATTAAGTTTTTCCGAGCTTTTGGTAAAACAAAAAGCCGCAAAAAGTAAAAACGGGACTGTAGGTAATATGGGAACCACTGCCCCCACAGCTCCTAACGCAACGCTAATACACCCCAATGCAATATATATATATTTCTTTATTTTCATTTTATATTTCGCCTTTCATTTTTATTTTTTGTTTTTCACGAGCTACGGAAATTACATGGGATACAGCGGTAATGGGGTGATGAAATATCATCCTTGGCCCTGAATATCGCATAACTTCACGTATTTTTTCACGCATTTCGGGTTTATAACAATGGACTTTGCAATTTACACAAAAAGTTTTTGTTTCCATAAACGGGCAATGATCAGAACGAAGTTTGGCATAATTCAAAAGTTCCTGACATTCCGGACAAAGTTCATTTTTTTTGGTTCCATGGACATTTCGGCAGTATAAACCTATCATATCTGCCACTACAGCTTTTTCCTTTTCTCTTTTATTTTGCATATTTTTCATTAGCTGAGCCTTCCGTTTTCTGCAGAATAAACTCTGTCTGCAATACTCATGGTAGATTTTCTGTGAGATACTAAAATAACGGTTTTTTCTTCATGCTGTTGGTGAAGAGATTTCAAAATAACTGCTTCATTTAAGCTGTCCAAGTTACTGGTGGGTTCGTCCAAAAGCATAAATGGTGCATTGTGCAAAAAGGCTCTGGCAAGACCCAAACGCTGGCGTTCACCACCGGAAAGTGTCTCTCCAAGCTCACCTACATCAGTTTCATAACCTTTAGGCAAAACCATTATAAAATCATGTATGGAAGCTTTTTTGCAGGCATTCTCCACTTCTTCCAAAGTGGCATTTGGTTTTGCAATCAGCAGATTATTTAAAATAGTATCCTTAAAAAGCTGTGTATCCTGTGTCATAAAGCTTTCCATATCGCGAAGATCAGATGTGTTTATATCATTTACATTTTTATCTGATAAAGCTATTCTGCCCTTATTTGTTTCCCAAAATCTCATAAATAATTTAAGCAATGTGGATTTTCCACAGCCGCTTCTTCCTACAATTCCCACTATTTTCCCCTTTGGAATATCTATGCTCAAATCTTTGATAATTCTTTGATCTCCATAGGAAAAATCAATATTTTCAGCAGCTGCACCGTCAAATTCAATGGAGTCTTTTCCTGTAATATCTTCTACAACTGGTTTTTCCTCGAGCAAATCCAACACACGATTGCCGGCAGCAAAAGTATATTGCAAAGTGCTTCCCAAGTTAGCAAGAGATACTGTAGGACCAAAAGAACTCATAAGTGCTATTGTGGAGATAACCACCCCGTCAAAACCGATTTTTCCGCTATTATAAAGCCATGCAGAAAGAAATAGCATAGTAAAATCAAATAGCATTAAAACAGTGCCTACAAAAGCTGCACCTTCTCCTGCTTTTTTCTTTAAATATTCGTCATCATTTGCTAAATCAAGGCTTTTTTGGGTCATTTCTTTCATTCTTTTTTTGCCGTTTCCATACTGCAAAGTTTCATTTAAACCTCTCATGCTGTCTAAAACAAAACCACTGAGTTCACCTGATTTTATTCTGAAATTTAATCCCTTATCACCGCTTTTTTTAGAAATAATCATAGGAATTACAGCACCTACTGTCAAATATGAAACAGCAGCAGCTAATCCTAAAATCCAATGATAACTTCCTATTAACAAACACATAATAAGTGAAAAAATTGTCGCAATAACTATTGGTGAGATTGTATGAGCATAAAAAACTTCCAAAAGTTCTATATCAGAAGTAATTACAGAAATTAAATCACCTTTATCTCTGCCTTCCAGTTTTGCAGGAGCCAGTTTTCTCAGAGCTCCGAAAATTTTATCACGAATAAGTGCCAATAGTTTAAAAGCAATAAAATGATTTCCTGCCTGTTCTGCATAACGCAGAATACCTCTTGCCAATGCAAAAATAATCAGTGCTGTAAAAATCATTGTCATACTCATGGAAACTTCAAATCCCAAAAATTTTACTACTGCATATCCGCCAAAAATTGTAATAAAAGATGCACAGAGATTTCCGACTACTCCCATAAGAATTGCCAACAGCATATATCCTGTAAGAGGTTTTACATATCCGATTAATTTTGACATTACTGTAAATCCGCTTCGTTTCATTTTTATTCCTCCCCTATATATTTTTCCAATTCCTGTTGAGCATTCCATAAACTGCTGTAAACACCTTTTTTGTTGATTAAAGCTTCATGGTTTCCGCTTTCTTTTACTTTTCCGTTTTCCATAACATAGATATTGTCTGCATTTACAATATTTGCCAGTCTGTGAGAAATTACTATAACAGTTTTTTCTTTAGCAAGCTCATAAATTTGTTTCATAATATCATTTTCACTTTCCACATCAATATTTGATGTGGCCTCATCAAATATATATACGGGACTGTCATGAAGAATTGCTCGTGCCAATGCCAAACGCTGACGCTGTCCTCCCGAAAGATTTGCACCATTTTCGGTTAACACTGTATCAAGTCCGTTTTCGGATTGCATAAAATTATATAATTCAACACGACGCAAAGCCTCGTTAAGCTGTTCATCATTAGCATCAGATTTTGCTAAAAGCAGATTATCTCTCACAGTACCACGGAATAAATAACTTTGATGACTTACATAGGTTAAATTTTTCATCAAACTTTCTTCAGCTATATCCTTAATTTCATAGCCACCTACAGTGATTTTTCCCTTATATCCTTGATTTCTTCCCATAAGTATGCTTGCAAATGTAGATTTACCACAACCGCTTTCCCCAGCTATAGCTGTAAAACTGCCTGCCGGAAAATCCATGGAAACATTATCCAAAGCCATGCGACTTTCATCATAGGAGAAAGAAACATCTTCCGCTTTTATAGAACAGTCCTGTCCCAATTTATGGGAACCCTCAGTATTCTCAGGTATGTCCAGCAAATTAAAAATTTTATCAGATGCCGCCATACCGTTCATAGCTATATGAAAAAAGCTTCCCAGCATACGCATAGGTATAAAGAAATCCGCTGACAAAAGTATTATTCTAAGGCATCCCACCATATCCACAGCACCTTTGTTAAGCTGTGTTACAGCAGTAATAATTCCAAGTGCAGCTCCCCCATATGCCACTAAATCCATTATAGTAATGGAATTAAGCTGCATAGTAAGTACTTTCATTGTGATGCGTCTGAAATTTTCAGCTTCTATATTCATTTGTTTATGCTTCATTTCATCTGCTTTATAAATTTTCAGAGTTGTAAGACCCTGTAAATTTTCCAAAAAAGTATCGCCCAAACCTGTATACTGATCCCAATATTTAGACAATAGTTTTTTTGCCCAAGTTTGCACTGCTGCTATGGAAATAGGAATAAGGGGCACACATATCAGCAGAATAATTGCAGATGGAAAGTTTACAAAACTCAAAACTGCAAAAAGTGTCAAAGGTGCAAGCATTGCATAAAAAAATTGGGGCAAATATGCTCCGAAATAAGTTTCCAGTTGATTTACACCATCCACTGCCACCTGTACAATTTCCGATGTTTGTACTTTTTCATTATATGAACTGCCCAAATGCAAAAGTTTATCATAAATCATCTGACGAAGTCTGATTTTTACAGTTTTCCCTGAAAGCCAGCTCATTTTTGATGAAACAAGTGAAAGCAAATGTTTTCCGCATATGGCAGCTATTGAAATAAATATTGTGCGCATCCACACAGATTCCAATGCCTTATTTAAAAACAATGCTCCCAAAAAATCGGTAACAGTCCACATCAAAATTATATTGCAGCAAAGCGAAAGCCACTGGGAAACAACATTCCATGCAATATACTTTTTGCTTTCTTTAACTGTTCCGATTAATCTTTTATTAATCATCATATGCTGTCATACCTCCGTTTTAATAAGTTAGTAATTGCTAACCCTTGTATAAAAATAAACGCCTTTTTAGGCAGTACTATTATAAAAGAAAAACAGAATTTTGTCAATATATGAAGATTTTTATTTAATATCAGTATTTTTTAAGTTATGGCTTAGGATTAATATACCTGCTAAAAATACACCAGTCACCAATAAAATTATATCAGTGACTGGTGTATTGTAAATACCATCAATAATGCTGTATACAATTAAAGTCTGATAGATTTTTTTAAATAAGGAGCAGTAACAGAATAACTGGATTTCAGCATTTCTTTGGGTGTTCCTGTAAAAATAATATTTCCTCCGTCATTTCCTCCTCCAGGACCTATTTCCACCACATAATCCGCAGCTTTTAAAACTTCTAAATTATGCTCAATCAAAAATACAGAATTGCCCTCATCCACAATGCTGTCAAAAAGTGCAATAATATTCTGCACATCCTGTAAATGTAATCCGTTGGTTGGCTCATCCAAAATTAAAATTTGACCTTTTTTACCAAGATATGATGCTAATTTCATTCTTTGCAGTTCTCCCCCGGATAAAGTGGAAAGAGCCTGATTTAAATGAAGATAGAAAAGTCCCACATCTGACAGAGGTTTTAATTTTTTTTCGATTACAGTGCCTTTAAAACGCTCCATAGCCTGAAAAATAGTTAAATCCATAACTTCAGCAATATTTAACCCATCCAATTTGTATTTTAAAGCTTCCTCTGAATATCTGAGTCCCCCACAGGCTTCACAAACTGTTTCAATAGAATCCATAAATGCCATTTCTGAAACAATAACACCTTTTCCTTGGCAAACAGGACAGGCACCTGCTCCATTAAAAGAAAATAAACTGAGTTTTTGACCGCTTTCCCTGGCAAATAATTTGCGAATATCATCTGACAATTCAAGATATGTAGCAGGTGTAGAACGAAGACTTGCACCTATATTTTTTTGATTTATCAGTATAACTTCTTCTTTTGTCTGATTTGCAAAAGCCTCCATAAGTGAACTTTTTCCCGAACCTGCCACACCTGCTACAACAGTAAATACTCCTTTTGGCAGTTTAACTGAAATATCTTTTAAATTATGTAAATTCAGGTGTTCCAAAAAAAACCATTCTTTTGGTATACGCAAATTTTCTTTCAGACAGCTTTTTTGGCGCAAAAGTTTACCTGTTAATGTATCACATTTTGTCAGTTCATTGTAGCTTCCTTCAAAAAGTACTTCACCACCTAAGGCTCCTGCGCCGGGTCCCATATCAATTATATGATCCGCAATTTCCATCATTTCCTTATGATGTTCCACCATAATAATGGTATTTCCTCTATCCCGAAGTCCCACTACTGCTTCGCTGAGTCTGTGTATATCATGACTGTGCAGTCCCACACTGGGTTCATCAAGTACATACAGCAAATCAGAAAGAGATGAGTTATTATATTTTGCTATTTTGCATCTTTGTGCTTCTCCACCTGACAAAGTGCCCATAGAGCGGTCAAGGGTTATATAGTCAAGACCTATATCAATAAGGGCTTGGATACGGTTTATAAGTGCATTTACTGCATCCTCTCCAATAGGGTCCTCTATCTCATTTAGCCACTTTATAATATCTTTAAGAGGCATGGAAACAACTTCTGCAATATTTTTGTCTGCAATTTTACAGCTTAAAATTGTTTGGTTTAATCTGGATCCTTTACATTCCGGACATACACCATGGCTTATCATAGGTTCCAGCAATTTGTGATGAACTTTTCCCTCTTCTGAATTTATAACACTTCTGTACATTCTGTGAACAAGTCCTTCATATTTAGCAGTTTTAAACCAATTTTCAGGGGGATTTTTTAGTTTCGTAGGTTCACAGTAAAGAAACAAATTCAATTCTTCTTCGGAATAATCTTTTATCTTTTTGTTTAAATCAAAAAGTCCACTGTTGGCATATCGTTCCCAACGCCATTGACCGGGTTCAAAAGCGGCATAATTTATAACTCCCGAATCATTTAAACATTTATCAAAATCCACCAGTTTATGTATATCAAGTTCTGTAACCTCACCCAAACCGTCACAGCGTGGGCATCTTCCCTGTGGATGATTAAAAGAAAATGAATCAGAATATCCTACAAAAGGTTTACCTATACGGGAAAATAACAATCTGAGCAAAGAATAAATATCAGTATATGTTCCTACAGTAGAACGAATCTGAGCAGACGGTTTTTTCTGATCTATAACTATAGCCACAGGTAAATTTTCAATATTTCCCACATGAGGTCTACCGTATTTTGTCAAATACCTTTGAGCAAAACTTGGAAATGTTTCATTTAATTCTCTGCGTGACTGAGCAGCAATGGTGTCCATAACTAAAGAACTTTTGCCTGAACCTGAAACCCCTGTTACAACAGTTATTTTATGTTTCGGTATTTCCACAGATACATTTTTAAGATTATTTTGTATTGCATCTGCAACATATATTTTATCCTGTGTCATAAACTATCCTATCCTTATTTTGTAATTTGTTCAAATTTAATATCAAGCATTTTTTCCAAATCTTTAGGTGCAATTTCAATTTGAACACCGATTTTTCCACCTGATACATAAATCGTTTCCCAATTTAAAGCACTGGAATCCATGACTGTAGGGAATATTTTTTTCATACCTATGGGAGAACAGCCTCCATGAACATATCCAGTCAAACCCAATAAATCTTTTTGTTTAAGCATTTCAATTTTTTTAACTCCAGCTATAGTTGCGGCTTTTTTTAAATCAAGTTCATGGTCCCCCGGCAAGCAAAATACATAATATCCATGATTATTGTCAGTGGTAACCAATGTTTTAAAAATTCTGTCAGCCGGCTGCTCCAGATATGCTGCTACATCAACTGCAGCAATAGGTCCATCTATGGGGTATTCTCTTACAATATAATCTATATGTTCTTTATCCAATAAACGCATTGCATTTGTTTTTGTTATTTTTGAAGCCATTATGTATTTTCCTTTCACATTGTTGTATTTTGAGAAATCTGAAAATTTTTTCTCACTGATATTTATATTATATAACTTATTTTATCACAATTTTGCTGTAATTGGTATTATAAAAATTGTAAAAAAATAGCCTCAACACACATTTGTATGTTGAAGGCTGTTAACTGGCGGAGACGGCGGGATTCGAACCCGCGGGGGATTGCTCCCTAACTGATTTCGAGTCAGCCCCGTTATGACCGCTTCGATACGTCTCCGAATTTTTAAACCGCCTGGCTGTATAATGCAAGGCGATTTATTGCTAAGTTATTATAACATATCTATATTGTTTCGTCAATAAAGTAAAACTGTTTTGTAAATACATTAAATACTGTATCTATATTTCTTCAGTTTCCTGCATTTTCATAACAGCTTTTACTAAATCTTTTAAATCCTCATAGGTGTCTATATAGCCACACTTACGGCGAAATTCTGCAGCACCTCTCATTCCTTTAAGATACCATGCACAATGTTTACGGCTTTCTTTTATACCGATTTTTTCGCCTTTATATTTAACAGCAAGACTGATATGCTCCAGCATAATATTCATTTTTTCTTCCAGTGTGGGGTTAGTTATAACTTTTCCCGTGTTAAAATATTCCTCAATTTGTCTGAAAATCCAAGGAGAGCCCAAAGCACCTCTGCCTATCATAACTAAATCACAATTTGTATATTTATACATATCTTCGGCAGTCTGTATATCAATAATATCACCATTACCGATAACAGGAATTTGTACACTGTCTTTAACCTGTTTAATTATTTCAATATCCACCGGTGGCATATACATCTGTGCACGGGTTCTTCCATGTATGGCTATTGCATCAGCACCGTTTAACTCCATAATTTTTGCAAATTCCACTGCATTTACGCTGTTTTCATCCCAACCTTTACGAAATTTAACTGTAACAGGCAAATCAGTTGTATCACGAACTGCTGCCACAATTTCTCCCGCCAATTTGGGATTTTTCATTAAAGCACTGCCACTGCCATTATTTGCAATTTTAGGAGCAGGACATCCCATATTAATATCTATTGCATCAGGATTATATTCCATAGCTTTTTTTGCTGCTAATGCCATAATTTTAGGGTCATCACCAAAAAGCTGTATTGCCATGGGTCTTTCCTTTTCATAAACTTCTAAAAGTTCAGCAGTTTTTTTATCGGAATACATAAGTCCTTTAGCACTTGCCATTTCCCCTACTGTATAGCATGCACCATATTTTACGCAAATTTCTCTAAATGCTCTGTCAGCAACACCTGCCATGGGTGCTAAACAAGCTGTTTTTTTCAATTCTAAATTTCTAATTTTCATCAATCATTCTCAATCTATATATGGTATTTTAGTAAAATCAACTTCATAAATTCTATGTTTTTTATGCCATCAAAATAAAACATATAATCTTATCGATTTTTTTATAATCCTATATGGGGCGATATTGTCTTCATTACAAGCAATAGTAATTTCTTTCATATTATGTTATGGTATAAAGCTAAATCTTTAAGCATCAAAATTACATAATAAGAGCAATTATTTCCTCATCAATATTGCCTTTATAATAGTGATAATTCTTATCTATTCTTAACAAATTTTTCCTTGTTTCTTTATTTTTACCTATAATTGAATACCCCATTTACATTATAAGTTCCATAATAATGTATTATATGTAATCAAAGCCTCAGCACCTATTGGCACTGAGGCTAATGGAGCTGTTAACCGGATTCGAACCGATGACCTCGTCCTTACCAAGGACGTGCTCTGCCTACTGAGCCATAACAGCAACTTAATATATAAAAAACTCCACAATATATGTAGAGTTTTTATATTTCTGGCAGGGGCAGAAGGATTTGAACCCTCGACACATGGTTTTGGAGACCATTGCTCTACCAACTGAGCTATACCCCTATAAATGGTGGACCAACAGGGACTCGAACCCCGGACCAACCGGTTATGAGCCGGTTGCTCTAACCAACTGAGCTATTGGTCCATAGAATAAAAGCGACATACTATTTTATTATAACAATATGTCGCTTGTGGCTCCCCCTGTTGGGCTTGAACCAACGACATCGTGATTAACAGTCACGCGCT
>JAHHUB010000027.1 GCA_020024175.1 Oscillospiraceae bacterium
TTTCAGGGGTATAAAATCCTGTTTGTATCATAGTGGGGATTTGATATGTTTGAGTTTCCTTGTTGTAATAATAAGTTATGTCATAGTCGCCAAAACTTTGATGTTCAATTTTTCTTCCTGCACCAAAAAGCTTGGCACAAGCCATATCTACATCGCTGGCAGTGAGTAAAATCATACCATTGTCGCCGTACTGAAAATGTTCTTCGGGGTTATTTATAAGTACATGCCATACAGATGCTTGAAGCAGCATACTGTTGTCAGCGTTTTCAATGCTGTCAAAAGGTACAGGGTCAAACATTATAACAGGTTTTATAATGTTTTCAAATTTTTTGAGTTGTCCTGAGTTATCCATAATTTTGTTAGTAAGTTTAAAACTTTGAACAAATACGGTTAAAAGCCCTACAACTGCCAATATAATAAATATACCTCCCACAGGAGCGGCATATTTGTTTTTTCTGTGTTTTACCTGTTTTTTATTTTCCATAAATAAATCTCCTAAATTGTAGTCTTGTTATATTATACACTTTTTAGTTCCATATGTAAATACAATAATAATATATTAAATTAAATTTACAATTATTATATATCTAATATTTAAAAACAGTGGAAATTTTAAGTAAAATGGTATATAATACATTCATTAAGGAGGAATAAAAATGATATGTGAAATAATCTGTGTGGGAACTGAACTTCTCACGGGAAAAACCATAAATACAAATGCATCATATATAGCTAAAAAAATGATGATGCTTGGAATAAATATGTATCACCAAACTGTAGTGGGCGACAATACTGAACGACTTACAGAAGCAGTAAAAAGGGCAGTTGACCGCAGTGATTTGGTTATCACCTGCGGAGGACTTGGATCCACATATGATGATATGACCAAGGAAACTGTATGCAAAACTTTGGGCAAAGATTTTGTATTAAACAAAGATGTTGAAAAAGAACTCCATGAGTATTTTAAGCGTCAAAACAGAGTAATGCCCGAATCTAATATAAAGCAGACTTATATGCCCTCAGATGCTACACCTATTCCTAACGAAAACGGCACAGCCTGTGGAATTATAATTCCTTTGGAAGATAACAAACAGCTTATTATGGTTCCGGGACCTCCAAAAGAAATGAAACCCATGATTGATGGTACTGTCGTGCCTATGCTTATGAAGAAAAGCGGATTTGTTATTTTGGGCAGAAGTCTTAACACATTGGGACTTGGCGAGTCGGCATTGGCAGAAAAAATCAGGGATTTGTCCATTTCTTCACAAAATCCAACTGTTGCAACCTATGTAAAGGATATGCAGGTGGATATTCGCATTACAGCAAAAGCCGAAAATGAAGAAAAAGCTACTGCTTTATTGGACGAATATGAAGAAAAAGTCAGAAAATTAGTTCCACAGGAGTATATTTTCGGTGTTGATTATGATAATATTGAAGAAAGATTAGTGGAAGTATTAAAAGAAAAGGGACTTAAAATTGCATCAGCAGAAAGCTGCACAGGTGGTTTTATTTCAAAGAGAATCACCGATATAAGCGGAGCATCCTCCGTGTTTGAGTGTGGTGTTTGCAGCTATGGCTGCAATATTAAAGAAAAACTTTTAGGTGTTGATACAATTTCTGAATATGGTGCTGTATCAAAAGAAACTGCCGCTGAAATGGCACAGGGGGTTTTGGCACTGTCAGGAGCGGATATAGCAGTTTCCACCACCGGAAATGCAGGTCCCGATGTTATGGAAGGCAAGGCTGTAGGTCTTGTTTATATCGGAGTTGCCACCAAAAACAAGACGGAAACATTTGAATACAGTTTAGCCCTTGGCAGAGGTAATCAGAGAAATAATGTGCGAACCAATGCTTCTACACTGGCACTTTATAATGCGTATAAGGCAGCTGTAAATTTATAATATTGTAAAAAATTTTATATATTCAAAAACAAATATCAGCTTGTAAAAATCCCCAAAATGAATGATATTTCTATAAGAAGAAAGCAGTACCTTATAACATCTAACAGATGTGCAATTTCTAAAAATAAAACAGATAGGAGATATTAAAAATGAACTATGTATTAAAAGACAGAGAACCACAAGCTCCATTGCATTTCTTTGAAGAAATTTCTCAAATTCCGAGAGGTTCTGGCAATGAGGAAGCCATTGCATCTTACATTGAAAACTGGGCAAAGGAAAGAAATCTCTATGTTGACAGAGATGAATGCAACAATCTTTTCATAAAAAAACCTGCAACCCCCGGCTATGAAAATGCTGCACCTGTACTTTTACAGGGTCATACAGATATGGTTTGTGAAAAGAACTCCGATACAGTTCACGATTTTGAAAAAGACCCTATTAAACTGGTTGTTGACGGGGATTATTTAAAAGCTGACGGAACTACTTTGGGAGCTGACGATGGTGTAGCAGTATCCTATATCATGGCTTTGCTTGATGCTAAGGATATTCCTCACCCTGCTTTGGAATGTCTTTTGACAACATCTGAAGAAGTGGGAATGACAGGGGCATTTGGGTTTGATGCAAAAAAAGTTTCTGCAAAAAGACTTATTAACCTTGACTCTGACAACGAAAACGAAATTCTCTGCGGTTCAGCAGGCGGCTTGAGAGTTGCTCTTTCCAGAGAATACAGCAAAGTTCCGGCAGAAGGTATTGCTTTAAATCTTACTGTAAAAGGTCTTATGGGAGGACATTCCGGAGCAGAAATACACATGGAAAAAGGTAACTCCAACAAGATTATGGGCAGAATTTTATTTGAATGTGAAAAAATCTGCAAAGTAAATCTTGTTTCTGTAGAAGGCGGTTCCAAGGAAAATGCAATTCCAAGAGAAGCTTTTGCCACAATCTGTGTTCCCGCTGACAAAGTTGAAGAAGTAAAAACTGCTGCCAATAAACTTGCCAAGGATATTGCCGGAGAACTTGAAGATACGGACAAAGGATTTACCTTTGAAATTTCCGAAGCTATAAAGGCTGACAAAATGATGGATGACAAGTCAAGTTCCGATGTTATTGCTATTTTAAAACTATTGCCCCATGGTGTAAGAACTAAGAGTATGGCTCTTAAAGATTTGGTTGTAACATCTATGAATGTGGGAGTTGTAGTTACCACAGAAAATGCCGTAGAAATTCATACATCTTTGAGAAGTTCCGTTGAATCACTCATTCTCAATTTGGCTGATGAAGTTGAACTTATTGCAAAAGACCATGGTGCTAAAGCTGAAAGAGGCTCTAAATATCCAGGCTGGAAATATGCATCTGTTTCTCCTCTCCGCGACCTTTGTGCTAAAATTTATAAGGAAATGTACGGCGAAGAACCTAAGGTTATAGCTATTCATGCAGGTTTGGAATGTGGTCTGTTTAAAGAACAAATTCCTGATTTGGACATTATCTCCAACGGCCCTAATTGCAGGGATATTCACACACCTGACGAAACTTTGGATCTTAACTCATATGCAAGAGTTTGGAAATTCCTTTTGAAAGTTCTTGCAGAAATGAAACAGTAAATAAAAAAACAAAAACCCCGATTTTTAAAAATCGGGGTTTTGTTATGCAATCAGATATTATTTTTAAATTGTATCTTAATTACAGAGATTTTTATGTTTATCTTCCAGCAGCGTGTTTCTCAAAGATTTCCTTGATTTGGGAACCTGTATTCCATCTGGTGTCAATGTCGTAAATAAGAGCAGTATCAATATCGTTGGCATAAATAAGAAGTTGAGTATTATTTACATAGACATCAAAGTGCAAATCATTGTTAAAATCTATTTCAACTTTTACAGAATTAACAAGTTTTTTTGCATCAGTTTGACGGCAGGCTTTAACATAAATATTTTTAGTATCTTGATAAGCCCTTGTATGTTCTATATTTTCATTTGTTTTCAGGTCATTTACATAATCATGGTATCTTCTGCGATCCTCGGAAATAACTTTAAAAGAAGTAATACGGCTAGGTTTCATCATATCAAGCCATTGAACTCTGCCTTTTTCGAGCTGTTCACATTCATGTATTCTGTATTTTAAGCGGGATATAATCTTATCATAAGCATTTTTATTTACAAAAAAGGCTTGCTGATTGCCTGTACCTGATCCCTTTAAAGCTTCCTGAATATATACACCTTTTTCATAAAAATCAATGGAATATTTATCATCATGTTTATTGTTGATTTCACAGAAATAGTTTTGGTAGATTGGTTCTCCCAAATCTGCTTCATCTTCCACCGGAGTAAGATTTCCAAGCAGTAAATTCATGAAACGGGAATTTTCGTTGTCATTGTTAAAAATTCCGCTGCATCCCTGATGAAACGACAGTTTTTTAGTATTATTATAAAGGTTGTGATTTGACTTGACAACAGAGCCATAATATCCATCTGGATAAGTTAAGGCATCATCGGAAAGGCCTTTCTGCCACCATGTAAGGGATACTGGATTGTAGTCGGATTCATTTCCCACATGGTCTTTATTTACAATACCTTTTGACAAATCACTGTAAATATTTTGAGATTTTGAATTAACCACATCATAAAGTATGTAAGTGTTAATATCACTGGCATAAACAAGAACATTTTCACGGTTTACATATATATTGTAGTATAAACCGTTGATGAATTTAACAGTTGCTTTTGAAGCGTTGGGAAGTCTTGTTTTACCCTCTGGTGAACGGGCATGGGTTACTTCACAGTTTATAAGATCAAAAACATTGTAGAATGTATTTTTATTTTTACTGTCATATTTATATGTATGGGATTTTCCTTCGGGGGATTGCACAGTTATGTCAGTAACATGATCTTTAACTGACATGGAAAGCCACTGAATTTTTCCGTTTTTAGGCTGTCTGTTCATGGATTTTCTCACATTGTCAAGAATGTCATCATAAACATCATAGGGCAGTTCTATTTTTTGTTCAAATTCTTTGTCCAATTTAGGGGAATACATCTTTATGTGTATTCCGCTTTCGTGGAATGTAATTCTGTACTGTTCCTGATCTGTGTTGATGATGTCATAGAAAACATTTGGCATGATATTTTTGCCTATGTGATTGCCTTCTTTTCCGTATGAAAGAAGCAAATCTGTGTGGATTACAGCGGCATTGTTTGACATTTCGGAAATAAAAACATTATTGTCCAAGTAGGAAATTCTGTTCTCGTTATCATGCAGATATGCGGCAGCACCTTTGTCAATGCCTACTTTTTTAATATCAAGTCCTTTTTGCCCCCATTTGTCATATGAACTGTTGGTTTGAGTTTGACTGCTGCTTTCCTGAGAAGAATTGTTTTCTGTGGGTTTGCTTTCCTGCTGTGGCTTGCTTTGAGTCTGACTGCTGTTTTCGGTTGGTTTTTGGTTTGGTGATGAAGAATCTGTTTTGATGCCAAGCAAAGAAGCTATATATTCAAAAGCCTCGGGTTTTGAATCATACCAAACATTATCACCGTTTTCATTGACGATTTTGGTGAGGTAGAAGTTTTTGTTAGGAATATTTGTGAAAGAATAACTTTCAGTTTTTCCGTCCAAATTAGTACTTAAATTAATAAGTATTCCGTCTCCGTTGCCGAAAATAACAGGGTCGCCTTCGTAGTCACTGACAGCTAAATCGTTGATGTAGCCTGTGAGTTTATCCATAATATCAGGTTTGGTTACAGTAAGTTCATGTGCACCCAAACCGTCATCATAAAAAAGTTTTATTGAGTTTTCTTCATTTGATGAATTGTCAGGCTTTGTGTTTTCCGAACTTGTGCTTTGACTTTCAGAAGATTGATTTCCTGACGACTCATTGGAAGATGGCTTATCTTTAGGTGTGCAGGCTGTAAAAATTAAGCTCAGGCAGAGAATAAGCGAAATTTTAGACAATAATTTTTTTCTTTTCATTTTATAACCTCCTTAAAATGATTAAATATATTCATCTATATAATACTGAAAAACTGATTTAAATACATAAAGTGATTTTTATGCTCAAAAAGGTGGCTTATATATATAGTAAGTTTTTTTTCCTGAATATTTGCATAAATACGGAAATTTTTCTTTTAAAAAGATTATATATTTAAAATATGAATAAATCAAGGTAATAAAATTTTATATGATATTATAAATTGTTATATAGGCAAAGCAATGTATAGGTGAAATGTTCCGATAAAATCAAGTTTTTACTTATCTGTGTTGTGCAAAAAAGAGAAAAACCAATGTGTAAAGCAAATAACTTGACAGACAGAAAAATTTTTTGTATAATTGCAGTTGTTGATTGTAAAGTAAATGCCTTTACATATGGAGGAGATATGATGAAAAATCTTGACATATCACTTCTGCTGGATTTCTATGGTGATATGCTGACAGATAAACAGCGAGATGTAATCGAACTTTATTATGATGAAGATTTGTCATTGGCTGAAATTGCACAAAACTGCAATATAACAAGACAGGGCGTGAGGGACAGTATTAAACGTGCCGAGCGTCAGCTCACTGAATACGAGGACAAACTTCAGCTTGTTCACAAATTCGGACGCATACAAAGCAATTTAGAGCAGATTATCCAATGTGCAAAGGACATTGATTTTTTAAACCGTGATTACAATGGTGTAAAAGAGATATATGAAAAAGCCGATAAAATTATCGAGCTTGTAAACGAAATAGAGGAATAAGGAGGATAAGAACTTGGCTTTTGAAGGACTTTCAGAAAAACTCAGCGCAGCATTTAAAAAGCTTAAATCAAAGGGAAAGCTCAGCGAATCAGATGTAAAAGAAGCTATGAAAGAAGTGCGTTTGGCACTTTTGGAAGCTGATGTAAACTACAAAGTTGTAAAAGATTTTGTTAAGACCGTAACTGAAAAATCCGTGGGAGATCAGGTTCTGCAAAGTCTTACTCCGGCTCAGCAGGTTATCAAAATTGTAAATGATGAACTGATTGAGCTTATGGGTGGGGAAAACACCAGAATTAATTTTTCCTCACAAATTCCCACAATAATTATGATGTGCGGTTTGCAGGGTGCAGGTAAAACAACACACTGTGCAAAACTTGCCAAATTGTTTAAATCCCAAGGCAAAAGACCTCTTATGGCTGCCTGTGATGTTTACAGACCTGCGGCTATTAAACAGTTACAGGTGGTAGGCGAACAAGTTGGAGTTCCTGTTTTTGAAATGGGACAGGGCGACCCTGTTGAAATAGCAAAACAAGCTGTAAAAAGAGCCAAAGATTATGGAAATGACATACTTATTATAGATACTGCTGGTCGTCTGCATATAGATGAAGAGCTTATGGATGAGCTTAAAAATGTAAAAAGTGCAGTAAATCCAAATGAAATTTTGCTGGTTATTGACGCTATGACAGGTCAGGATGCGGTTAATGCTGCAAAAGCTTTTGATGATGCACTGGAAATCAACGGAACTATTTTGACAAAAATTGACGGTGATACCAGAGGCGGTGCAGCTCTTTCCGTAAAAGCTGTTACAGGCAAACCAATCAAATATGTGGGTACAGGTGAAAAGCTTGATGAAATTGAGCCTTTCCACCCGGAAAGAATGGCATCAAGAATACTGGGAATGGGAGATATGCTTTCACTTATTGAAAAAGCTTCCATAACAGTGGATGAAAAAGATGCTGCAAAACTTGCCAAAAAGATGAAAGAAAACTCTTTTGACTTGGAAGACCTTTTGGATCAGATGAAACAAATCAAAAAAATGGGTCCCATAAGTTCAATCATAAGTATGTTCCCCGGTGCAAATAAGCTAAAAGACGAAGATATGCAAAAAGGCGAACAAGAAATGAAGAAAATGGAAGCAATTATTAATTCCATGACTAAAAAAGAAAGAGCAAAACCATCAATCATCAATCCTCAAAGAAAAAGACGCATTGCCGCAGGCAGCGGAACAAAAGTTGAAGATATAAACCGTGTTCTTCGCCAATTTGAGCAAATGCAGAAGATGATGAAACAGGTAAACAACATGACCCGTGGCAAAAAAGGCAAAAGAAGATTTATGCCGCCTATGATGGGTATGTAAAAAAGGTATTTGTCGCCAAGCGATAATATATAAATTTTAATTCAGGAGGTGCTGTTAAAATGGCTGTTAAAATCAGATTGCGTCGTATGGGTGCTAAAAAAGCTCCATTCTACCGTGTTGTTGTTGCTGACTCCCGTTACCCAAGAAACGGAAGATTCATTGAAGAAATCGGTCTCTACGATCCTACTAAGGAACCAGCTTTCGTAAAGATTGATGCTGAAAAGGCTAAGAAGTGGATTTCCAACGGAGCTCAGCCTACAGATACAGTTAGAGCATTGCTTAAATCCAATAACGTTCTTTAATTTTACAAAATAGAGGATTAGGGCTATGGAAAAACTTATTAAAACCATTGCGCAAGGGTTAGTTGATGACAAAGATGCTGTAAATGTTACAGTTGACGAACCCAATGAAGAAGGCACAGTAGTGTACCATCTTCATGTAGCTCAGGATGATATGGGCTGCGTAATCGGAAAACAGGGAAAAATTGCAAAAGCGATTAGAACTGTTGTGAGAGCTGCCAATAAGAGTTCTCATAAAGTCGCTGTTGAAATTGACTAGCATTAGGGCGGATTTAATCTGCCCTTTTTCTATAGGAGGATATAATGGTAAAGGAATTTTTGGAATGTGGTAAAATTGTTACCACCCACGGTGTAAAAGGTGAAGTTAAAATCGAACCCTGGGCGGACAGTGCCGAGTTTTTAAAAGGGTTTAAAACTTTTTACCTTAATAACGGACAAACAGAGCTGAAAGTTAAATCCTCAAGAGTGCATAAAAGTGCTTTGCTGGCGGTGTTTGACGGCATAGATGATATGGATAAGGCTTTGGCTATGAGGGGAAAAGTCCTTTTTATAAAGAGAGCTGATGCCGATTTAAGTGACGGTAAATTTTTTTGGCAGGATTTAATAGGACTTGAAGTGGTTGATGAAAATGATCATTCAATAGTTTACGGAAAACTTAGAGATATAAGTGAAATACCGGGAGCTAATGATGTGTATTATATTTTAAACGAGGAAGGAAAAGAATTTCTTATCCCCGGCATAAAAGATGTTGTTAAAAAAATTGATTTAGAAGAAAATAAAATGTATATATCTCCCTTGGAAGGATTGTTTGACGATGAGAATTGATATAATGACGCTTTTCCCGGAAATGTGTGAAAGAGTATATGGAGAAAGCATCATAGGCAGAGGAATTGCCGCCGGAAAACTGGAAGTCTACTGCCATAATATAAGGGATTATACAAAGGATAAACACCGCAGAGTTGATGACAGCCCCTATGGAGGTGGTATGGGTATGCTTATGCAGGCAGAACCTATTTACTGCTGTTATCAGCATATTTGTAAGGAAATTTGTACAGAAAATCCCCATGTGATATATATGTCACCTAAGGGAAAAGTCTTTAAACAGGAAAGAGCCGTGGAACTTTCACATTATGACAATATTATTATTTTGTGCGGCCATTATGAAGGAGTGGACGAAAGAATAATTGAAGAAATTGTAGATGAGGAAATAAGTATCGGCGATTATGTTCTGACAGGCGGCGAATTGGGAGCATTGGTTGTGGTGGATGCTGTAGGCAGACTCTGTGAAGGAGTTTTGGCTGATGAAAGCTGCTTTACCGAGGAGAGCCATTTTGACGGAGTATTGGAATATCCTCAGTATACAAGACCGCCTGTATGGCATGGAAAAGAAGTACCGGAAGTGCTTTTTACAGGACATCATGCAAATATAGCCAAGTGGAGAAGAAAACAGTCCCTTATCATAACAAAAGAACGCCGCCCTGATATGTATGAAAAATTAGAATTGACCAAACAGGATAAAAAGATTCTGTCTGAGAAATGACTTTATGTGGACTTTTCATAAAATATTTTGAACAAAAAGAAAACAATTTTTTTTCTATGTCATAAATGATAGGAATATTATAGTAATTATCTACAAATCATAGTATAAAAAATGTGATATTGTTATAAAACAATTAGAAAAAATCGATAAATTCAGTTTATATTTAAATAGGTGATTGACGAGTTACCACAATATGCTATAATAGTCTTACGGATATACCGCTTTCAAGATGAAATGTTTTGTTACGGTTGCGTTTGAAAAATAATGTATTATATTGTAATGAATTAGGAGAGTTGAGTTATGGTTACTAAAGAAGTATCAGTAAAAAATCAGGTTGGTCTGCACGCACGTCCCGCAACATTTTTCATTCAAAAGGCAAATGAATTCAAGTCTACAATTTGGGTTGAAAAAGAAGAAGGACGCAGAGTAAACGCAAAAAGCCTTTTGGGAATTCTTTCTTTAGGAATTTTGGGCGGAACACCTATCAAGATTATTGCAGACGGAGTGGATGAAGAAGTAGCAGTTGATTCACTGGTTAAACTTGTTGAATCCGGCTTTGCAGAATAATATCAAAGAAAACTCAAAAGCGATGTTTTGTTGCAGAAACATCGCTTTTATTTTTAAGTAAAAACTATTTGATTATATGCAAAAATGTGGTATAATATTGAATGTATTTAATTTTATTCTATCACATTATTATAGTGCAGTATTTGCGGAAAGATGGTAATCCAATGAGAAGAAAAGTCGAAATATTCAAACCGGCAGTCTATGTGCTTACGGCAGCTCTTATTTTTGTAACAGCATTTGTGGGATTTATTGATTTTAAATTATTTTCATACATAGTGCCAATCACATTTATTACACTGCTCTATGTGTTTTTCAGAATGAGATTTGTCAGAGATGATATAGATAAATTTATGTCAGAAATAGGAGCAATGATATCCGATGTAAGCGAAAATAATGCCATGGATTTTCCCATACCTGTAATCGTATGCAGAGAAAACGGGGAAATAGTATGGTATAATCAGAAATTCGGATATATTTACGAAAACAATCAGGATCTTTATGGAAAACATATAAATGATTATGTTCCAAAATTGGATTATACAGATGTAACTATGGAAAAGCCAGTACCTGTCAGCGTTGAAAACAGGGAATATTCCGCTTATATAACAGAAAGAAGCGATGGAGAAGAAGTACTGTTCAGTATTTACCTTGTAGATGATACTGAACTTAAAGGATACTATAAAGAATACTGCAGAACAAAACCAGCAATAATGATAGCAACCATAGATAATTATGAGGAACTTTTGCAGGCTACAAAAGATGGTGAATACTCACAAACTATAAATAAAATAGAATTTGAACTTTCCAATTATTCCAAAAAATACGAAACTTTGATGTACAGAACCGAAAGAGATAAATTTGTGCTTATTTTCCGTGAGGAAATGATAGCCGCAGCCATTGAAAATAAATTTGAAATACTGGATACTGTCAGAAATATAGATGCAGGTCAAAGAATGAGCGCAACTCTTTCCATAGGTGTGGCAAGGGACAGCGGAGATATGCACGATACAAACCAATATGCTTATCAGGCATTGGATATGGCTATGGGACGAGGCGGCGACCAAACCGCTGTTAAAACTCAAAATGGCTATGACTTTTACGGTGGTATTTCCAAAGGTGTCGAAAAAAGAACTAAAGTTAAAAGCCGTATTGTGGCTACAGCCCTTAAAGAGCTTATCGAAAGCTGTGAAGATGTTATTATTATGGGACATAAGTTTGCGGATTTGGATGCTTTCGGTTCAGCAGTGGGCCTTAGCAAAGTTGTGGAACAGATGGGAAAACCTGTACATATTGCCATAAGAAGACAACAACATTTGGTATCACCATTATATGAAAAATTGGAAGCGGAGGGCTATGACAAAATTTTTGCTGAGCCTGAGGCTTTGTTGGACACAGTAAATGCAAATACATTGCTTATAATTGTTGATACCCATACAGAAGCTATTTTGGAATCTGCAGAGCTGTACAAAGCCTGCAAACATGTAGTTGTAATCGATCACCACAGAAAAATGGTGGGACATATTGATGATGCAGTTATATTCTATCATGAACCTTTTGCCTCCAGTGCCTCTGAAATGGTCAGCGAACTCATTCCTTATTTCGGCAAAGAAGGCAAAATCGGCGTAAATGAAGCAGAAGCACTTTTGGCAGGCATCATGCTTGATACTAAGAATTTCATACTTAAAACAGGTGTCAGAACCTTTGAAGCTGCTGCCTATCTTAAAAAACTGGGTGCTGATACTGTTGAGGTTAAAAAACTTTTCAGTTCCGGTATAGAAACATATCAAAACAGATCGGCTTTGGTTTCATCAGCGGAAATATATAAAAAATGTGCTATTTCGGCTGAAGAAACACCGGGTCCAGATATTAGAATAGTAGTTCCCCAGGCAGCGGACGAACTTTTGACAATAATAGGAGTGGACGCATCTTTTGTTATGTACCCTGTAGGGGGAGATGTATCCATATCCGCACGAAGTATGGGACTTATAAATGTTCAGCTTATTATGGAAGAACTTGGCGGCGGCGGTCATATGACCATGGCTGGTGCAAAGATCGACAATGTAAATATTGACCAAGCCAAAAAGATTCTTTTGGAAGCCATAGACAAATATATGGCAGAAAAACAACAGTAAATTATACAATAATTGGGAGGATATAAAAATGAAAGTAATTTTAATTGAAGATGTAAAAGGAACAGGTAAAAAAGGTGATGTGGTAAATGTTTCAGATGGTTTTGCAACCAACTGTCTGTTTAA
>JAHHUB010000028.1 GCA_020024175.1 Oscillospiraceae bacterium
AATTTGAAGTTATTCCTAACTAAATCCGCGTCTGAAAGCACACTTGGTGTGTAATAGGGGAATAAAACAAAATTGCAATAATGAAAAACGCGAGATAGAATTTGAAGTTATTCCTAACTAAATCCGCGTCTGAAAGCACACTTGGTGTGTAATTGTGAAACAAATGTAAATAATTAAGAAAACAGTTGAAATTTAAACAAAAGTTTGCTATACTTAATTAGCACTCAGTTGATATGAGTGCTAATATTTTTTGTAAAATTTTATTAAGAGGTGTTTAATTTGGCTATACATGAATTTAAAGCAGAATCCAAAAGACTTATGGATTTGATGATCGGTTCAATTTACACTCACAGAGAAATATTTTTGAGAGAACTTATCTCCAACGCCAGTGACGCTATTGATAAGCTATATTTTAAATCCCTCACAGACAGCAATGTGGGTATGAATCTTTCTGACTATGAAATTAGAATCGATTTGGATGAAGAAAACAGAACTATTACCATCACTGATAATGGTATCGGAATGACTAAAGAAGAACTTCAAAACAATTTAGGTACAATAGCAAAAAGCGGTTCATTCCAGTTTAAAAACGAAAATGAAAAAAATGATGATATTAATATAATAGGTCAGTTCGGTGTTGGTTTTTATTCTGCATTTATGGTTGCAAAAGAAGTAACAGTTATTTCCAAGGCATATGGCAGTGATAAAGCTTACAAATGGCAATCCCAGGGCAGTGAAGGCTACACATTGGAATCTGCCCAAAGAGATAATGTGGGAACAACAATTATTATGAATCTTAAAGACAATACCGAAGAAGAAGACTTTGATGAATTTTTGGATACATACCGCATTAAAAATTTAATCACCAGATACAGCGACTACATTCGTTATCCAATCAAAATGGAAGTGGAAAAGAGCCGTAAAAAAGAAGACAGCGATGATTATGAAACTTATACAGAAATTGAAACTGTCAACACAATGGTACCACTTTGGAGAAAAAATAAAAACGAAATTAAAGATGAAGAATATAATGACTTCTATAAATCAAAATTTATGGATTTTGAAGATCCTATGGAAGTTATTCACACTAAAACAGAAGGTATTACCAGTTATGATGCTTTGATGTTTATACCTTCCAAAACTCCTTTTGACTATTATACAAAAGAATTCCAAAAGGGACTACAGCTTTATTCCAATGGTGTTATGATTATGGATAAATGTGAGGATTTGCTCCCAGATTACTTTGGATTTGTAAAGGGACTTGTGGACTCAGCTGATCTTTCACTTAATATTTCCCGTGAAATGCTCCAGCATGACAGACAGCTTTCCGTTATAGCTAAGAGCATTGAAAAGAAAATTAAAACAGAACTTACCAAGATGCTGAAAAATGACAGAGAAAAATACGAAAAGTTCTGGGAAAGTTTTGGCAGACAGCTTAAATTCGGTGCATATGAAAACTTTGGTGCAAACAAGGACAAGCTTCAGGATTTATTGATGTTTGTTTCTTCAAATGAAAACAAACTCACTACATTGGATGAATATGTAAACAGAATGAAGCCAGAACAAAAAGATATTTATTATGCTTGTGCCGAAAATATACAAAGAGCTGAACATCTGCCCCAAGTTGAAATGATTAAGGATAAGGGATTTGAAATTCTTTATCTTACTGAAGATGTAGATGAATTCTGCCTCAAGATGATTCGTGAATACAATGAAAAAACCTTTAAGTCCGTAGCAGATAAGAATTTGGATTTGGAAACAAAGGAAGAAAAAGAAGAATACAAGAAGCTGGAAGAAGAAAACAAAGATATATTGGAAGCTATTAAAACTTCTTTGGGAGATAAAGTTAAATCAGTTAAACTTACACAAAGACTTAAATCTCATCCTGTATGCATTACCAGTGACAGTGAAATTTCTTTGGAAATGGAAAAGGTTCTTAAAGCAATGCCTTCAAACAATGGTGTAAACATTGATAAGGTTTTGGAAATTAACCCTAAACACGCTGTTTTTGATACTGTTAAGCGTCTTCATGAAAGCAAGAGTGAAAAGTTTAACGACCTTTGCTATGTGCTTTACAGCAATGCTTTGCTTACTGAGGGCTTAGAACTGGAAAACCCAAGTGAATTTACTCCCCGCCTCTCCAGCCTCATTGAAAATATCTGATAAAATTAACAGCGGAAAATTAATATTAAATTTAAACATTGAAAATAAGAAAGCGAGTATCAAATTTGTGTATACCTCAAAATAAAGTATTTCCAAAAAGAGCTTAGAAGTTTTAGACTAATGGCTGAACTATCAAATAAAATGGAGGAAAAACAAATGATACATCTTGCAGAAATTGATTCAGAGAACTGGAGAATACCTCTCCGTGTGGCACAAGATCAAGAAAAATATGTAGCAGATACATTTTCAATATTGGCAAGGGCTTACGCTTTTCGCAAAGAGGGAAGTAAAGCACTTCTTGTATATGATGATGAGACACCGGTAGGAATGGTAATGTACTACGAATGTAAAGAGATGGGAGAGTATATATTCTGCGAGTTATTGATTGATGAAAGATACCAACGAAATGGATATGGTAAAAAGGCAACAGCGCTAGTGCTGGACGCTATGCGCGCAGATGGAAAATTCTACAAGGTATGCCTTTGCTATATTGAGGGCAACAACGCAGCTAAGCAACTATATGAAGGATTTGGTTTTTCTGAAATAGATCGTGATGGAGATGAAATCATTATGGAAATGGAGCTGTAGCTCCTAAATGTACAGAAAAGTTAGCAGGACTGTCAGTTTTTCAAAATCATTTGGTAGTTTGTAAATGAAAAGGGAGTGTATCAAGTTTTTGATACACCCCCTTTTTATGATTTCTAAATAACTTTTTTATTTTGTGTTAGCATTTAGATACTCTCTTTTTTAATACGAATAAGCTTATTAATTGTGCTGATATTATTTTTGTATAAGCATAATAAAAAGTCTTCCTTTTTTTACAGTAATAACTGCATCTTCATCTGTAAATTCATTGCTCACACCAATAGGAATATTGTTTTCCATGGTATAGTTAAAAATACAGTATTTTGCCTTTTCTATGGTTACACCTTCGGCTTTATTGTCAGGTGTAAAAATGGAAAGGGTTTTGCTTTTATCTGAGGGAATAACCACTGTTTCATTTGAAATAAGCATTATATCCTCTCTATCGCCGCAAATTCTGCCCTTGCAGCCATTTTGCTCAATATACAGTAATGTTTGAAGATTAGCTAAAGTGTGGTCAATTCTGCCACCTAAAGCCCCTGTAATAAGTATATCGGAAAAACCTTTTTCCAAAGCAAGTTTTACTGCTGACATGGTATCGGTGTCATCTTTTTCACAGTTTAGAGTTATTCTCTCTATATTTTCGGGAAGTTCATGCTGTACAGAGTCAAAATCCCCTAAAAGTATGTGGGGTGTTATGCTGTATTTCAGACAGTTGTCATATCCGCCATCACAGGCAATTATCAAATCTTTTTCACTGACAGAGATTTTTTTAAACACATCTGTGTTCATATCTCCCGCAGAAACTATTATACATTTTTGCTTTTGATTTCCCATTCCTTAATTTCCTTTGCTTTTTCATACATCTGCACATAGCTTTCATGCCTGGATTTTACAATTTCTTCTTTTTCCAAGGCTTCTAAAACTTTGCAGCCCTTTTCGGTTCTGTGGGAACATCCTGTAAATTTACAATCAGAAATATAGGGAGCAAATTCTCTGAAACAATATTGCAGATCTTCTTTTAATATGGTTTCAAATCGGTCTGTTTCAACAGCGGAAAATCCAGGGGTATCAGCTATGTATCCACCACCCGAAAGTTCAAAAAGTTCAACATGGCGGGTAGTATGGCGGCCTCGACCCAGTTTTTTGCTGATTTCCGCAGTGGCAAGAGTTAAATTTTTATCTACAGCATTTAAAAGGCTGGATTTTCCCACACCTGTGTTGCCACAAAAAGCACTTATTCCCGTGGAAATAATCTCTTTGACCTGCTCAACACCCTTTCCTGTTTGAGAGCAGACTTCAATAACCTTAAAACCCGCTTTTTCATAAGTATTTTTTATATGGGAGCCATCCTGTAAATCTGTTTTGGTAACTATAATGACAGGTTCAATATTTTTATATTCGGAAATGGCAATAAGTCTGTCCAAAACAAAGAAGTTGGGAGCAGGTTCCGTAGTTGAAACTACCATTAAAATTCTGTCAAGGTTTGCCACAGGAGGTCGTATAAGATAATTTTTTCTTTCGTCAATGTCAATTACATAGCCTTTGTCCCTGTCCGTAAGCTCTACTGTAACATTATCACCTACATAAGGTGTCATATCTTTTTTTCTGAAAACTCCTCTTGCTCTGCATTCTAGGAGAGAATGGGGGGTTTTAACATAATAAAACCCGCCCAAAGCTTTTACAATAAGTCCTTTTGTTTCTTCCATAGGATTAATTAAATTCTCCTGATAAATTTTCTAAGACACTGTAAGTTTTTTCATTAAAATTCAGGGAATACTCCATATATTTTTTATTGTCAATGATAATTTGAATATTAACTTCATCAAATCCTGAGAATACAGGTTCCCAGACTTTTACTTCCGATGGGTTGAGCATTTCCTGTTCGGTAACAACTCCGTTTACCATTGCTTTAATTTTAACGGTTCTGTCTATATCAGGCAGTTTAATAGGCAATCGGAGTTTAGTGGGTTTATCAGTACCCTGACTCAGTACCACATTTACATAGCTTCCTTCGGAAATTTGAGCGTTTTCTTCAGGGTCCTGTGCAATTACCGTACCTCTTGGCAAATCGCTTTCCTGATAAGTTTGTCCGCCTATTTTTAGTTTATAGTTTTGCAGCAGTGTTTCAGCATCGGTAATTTTCATGCCCTTAATATTTGGTACAGGGGCAATTTTATTTTCCGGACCTAAGCTTATATATACACTGATATTGGTTCCTGCAGGAACTTGAGAACCTGCTGCAGGCTCAATGTAAATAACACTGCCCAATGGAACTTCTTCATGGAAAGATTCTATTATGGTGTATTCCAAACCTTCCCGTTTTAATGTTGAATAAGCAGATTCGGAATCAAGATTTACCACATCGGGAATTTTAACAATTTTCTGTCCGCCGCTGACTTTAATTTTAATAACAGAACCGACTTTTACGGTTTTGCCTTCGGAAGGTTTCTGATCATAAATTGTGCCTTTTTCATAGGATGGATTGTAGTCAGTTGTTTCTACCTGAATAATAAAGTTTTTCATAACATTCTGCATATCCTTGAGGCTTTCATATTGAAATCCCACCAGTTTAGGCACTTTGATGTCATCATTGGTTTTAAAAGGATTGTTTTTATAGAACATTATGCCTATAAAAAGTGCTGCAACTAAGACAAAAGCTGTAGTTACACCGGCAAGTATTGGAATAATAGGGGTGCGGTCAACTACTACATATTCAACTTTTTCGCTTTTTTCGGAAGGTCTTTTTCTTTTTTTCATAGCTATTCTTCCTTTTTGATTGTGTTCGGATATATTTTCGTTTGATTTGTTTATGACAGGTTCATTGACAGAGTTAGAAACTGTTGCTGTGTCATTGTCTGTATATTGATAATTAAAGGTAACATAGGGGTTTTTCTTAAAATCTTCAAAATCTTTAAGCATTTCGGCAGCTGTCTGATAGCGTTTGCTTGGATTTTTCTGCATAGCTCTCATTACTATTTGCTCTAAAGCTTCAGGAATATCCGGATTTAATTCTCTTGGTTTTATAGGTTCTTCTTGAATTTGCTGCAAAGCTACGGAAATTGGTGTTTCGGAATCAAAGGGGAGCTTTCCCGTCAACATTTCAAAAAGCATAACCCCCACAGAATAAAGGTCAGTACGCTGATCAATATCCGCTCCGCTGGCTTGTTCAGGACTTATATAGTGAACAGAGCCTATGGCTTTATCGGTTATGGTTTTTGTTTCACTTCTGGAAAACCTGGCAATTCCGAAATCTGTGATTTTAATTGTACCATCACTTAAAAGCATAACATTCTGGGGCTTTATATCCCTGTGTACAATGCCGTTATCATGGGCATGGTTTAAAGCTTTCAGCACTTGCATGGTATAATAAGTGGCTTCTTTCCAATCAAGAATAACTTGCTGAGCTATATATTCCTTTAATGTTATACCATTTATAAGCTCCATAACAATGAAATGTGCTTTTTCGGTAAAACTCACATCATAGATTTTTACAATATTTTCATGGCTGAGCATGGCTATAGCTCGGGATTCATTTCTGAATCTGCGGAGAAATTCCTCATTTTCGTAATATTCGCTTTTTAATATTTTTATGGCAACTTCACGGTTTTCCAAGGAATCGTATCCACGGTACACATTTGCCATTCCGCCTACACCTATAAGATCGCAGACTTCGTATCGGTTGTCGAGTTTAGTTCCGATATAATTATCCATTAACGGCACCTCCCGTTAAAATAACTGCTGTAATATTATCTCCGCCTCCATTTTCGTTGGCAAGATCAATAAGAGGCTTTACTGTTCCGATCTTAGCACTGTCGATAGTTTTTTTGATAAGTGATTGTTCATCCATATAGTTATATAATCCGTCTGAACAGATTAAAATAATTTCGTTATTTTGAATATCTGTTTTAAAGTTGTCTGTGTCAATAGCCTCTTCCACTCCCAAAGCTCGGGTAATAATATGTTTTTTGGGGTGCGTCAGTGCCTGTTCTTTTGTAATTTGTCCGTTTTCAACCAGAATTTGCACAAAGGTGTGATCTTTTGTAATTTGTTTAATTTCGTGGGTAATTTTGTTTATTTTATAAAGTCGGGTGTCCCCATCGCTTATTCCAAAAATCTTATTATTTTTAACAATAATTGCCACAACAGTGGTTCCCATTCCTCTGAGATTTTCTTTGTCGATTGAATAATGGTATATCTCCGAGTTTGCATTTTTTACGCTTTGGGTAAGTAAGTCCATAAGCTGTCCGTCAGCAAGGTTGGAAGATAAATTTTCAAAAAGGGCATGGTCTATATATTCAGCCGCCATTTTGCTGGCGATTTCTCCCCCTTCGGCACCACCCATACCATCGCACACTATGGAATAGCCTAAATCGGAGGAGATAACTCTGTTGGTATAATAGTCTTGATTCGTTTTTCTGATTTTACCTTTGTCGGTTTCTCCGAAAATATACATTAATTTTCTTCCCCCTTCTTATTTCTTGAAAGACGCAACTGTCCGCAGGCTGCACTGATGTCAGATCCCAGTTCCCGTCTTATGGTGGCATTAATACCGTGTTTTTCCAAAAGTTTTTGGAAATTTTCTATTGAAGATGCAGAACTTCTTTTATAGGAATTTTCTTTAACAGGGTTTACCGGGATTAAGTTTACATGGCATATCATGTGATTTAAAAGTTTAGCCAATTCATCGGCGTGTTTTTCAGTGTCATTTACACCATTTATAAGTGCATATTCAAAGGAAATTCGTCTGCCTGTAATTTCAAAATATTTTTTGCACGCAGTTAAAAGTTCCTCTATTGAATATTTTCTGTTTATGGGCATGATTCTGCTTCTGGTTTCATTGTCAGAGGCGTGTAGAGAAATGGAAAGGGTAATTCCCAGTTTTCTTTCCATAAGATCATATATTCTTTCCACAATTCCACAGGTAGAAAGTGAAACATGGCGTAAACTTAGGTTTTTGCCTTCAGGTGATGACAAAATCTCCAGAAATTTCATAACATTGTCAAAGTTATCCAGAGGTTCACCTATACCCATAAGCACCAAACTTCCAACTTTAACGCCGCTGTCTCTTTCTACTGCATAAATTTCCTCCAGCATTTCGGAGGGTTCAAGATTTCTTACAAAGCCTGCAAGGGTTGATGCACAGAAAGTTCATCCCATTTTACATCCCACCTGAGTTGAAATGCAAAGACTCCAGGCATGATTATATTTCATAAGAACAGTTTCCACACAGTTGCCGTCATAAAGTTCAAAGAGATATTTTTTGGTTTCATCAAGTTTTGAAGATAATTTTCTGATGATTTTGTGATGGGTTATGTAATATTTTTCACTGAGAGTATTTCTCAGTTTTTCGGAGATATTGCTCATTTCATCAAAGCTTGTTACTTTCTTTTGATGAAGCCATTGATAAATCTGCAAAGCTTTAAATTTTTGTTCCCCGAGGTTTATAATTTCTTCTCTCAACTGGCTTAAAGTGAGAGATTTTATATCTTTTTTGTTTTTGAAATCAGCAGTTTCCAATTATTTTACTCTCCTAATTTTACATATAAAAAATCCGTCGGAACTGTTCTTCTGCGGTATAAGACATTCCATATAGTTATCGTCCCAAGGTTCAAAATCTTTATTGTTACAGAGAAATTTTTTTACAATTTCCTGATTTTCTTCTTTTAAAATGGTACAGGTGGAGTAAATAAGACATCCTCCGGGTTTAACATAATTAGAGGCATTCACTAAAATTGCATATTGAATTTCAGGAAGTTTTTTTGTTTCATTGGCAGTTTTATATTTTATTTCGGGTTTTCTTCTCATAATTCCGAAACCTGAACATGGCACATCACAGAGAACTCTGTCAAATACACCTAATTGTGGATTGTGTTTTGATGCGTCAGCAACTTTTGCATTTACACAGCTAATGCCTAAACGGGCAGCACCATCAGATATAAGTTTTGTTCTTTTTTCATGAAGATCCATTGCTACTATTTCACCACTGTCATCCATAATTTCAGATATGGTAAAGGTTTTTCCGCCGGGAGCAGAACATACATCGGCTATTCGCTCACCTTTTTGAGGGTCAAGTTTAGCACAGCAAAGCTGACTTGACATATCCTGTACATGGAATAAACCCATTTTAAACTCATTTGTAGCTGCAAGATTTCCGCTTTCGGTTATAAGGCAGTGAGGAACAGAAGTTTTTTTGGCAGTTATTCCGTTTTTATCAAGAAGTTCAATAAGTTTTTCATCATTTGTTTTAAGAGTGTTTACTCTTATAAAAACAGGGGGAGCTCCTGTGGAAACTTCTAAAATTTCCTCAGCAGTTTTTTCGCTGTACTGTTCAATAAGAGCTTTGCACAGCCATTCTTCACAGGAATATTTAACAGAAAGCACATGGGCGGAATTTCCCTTTATAGGTGGAATTTTGCCTCCCGACCTTAAAAAACTGCGGAGAACTCCGTTTACAAATCCCGCTGCGGAAGTAACCCCACAAGAACGTGTAAGCTTTACTCCTTCATTTACAGCGGCACTTTCGGGAATACTGTCCATATATAAAATCTGATAAAGGCTCATTCTTAAAATATTTAATACCTTTGGAGTAAGCTTTTCCACAGGTTTTTTTGAGAAACTGTTTATACAGTGGTCAAGTGTTATTTTTCTCTCCAATGTGCCGTAAAAAATGGCAGATGCCAGTTTTTTGTCCCTGGGGTCCAGTTTATTTTTTGATAAAATATTGTCCAAAGTAATATTTGAGTATCTGGAGGCTTCGGTAACTTCCGTCAGAGCCTCCAAAACACATTGTCTAGCTGTTTTGTTCATAATATCCGCCTATCTGTCATTGTTGTTTCTTTTGCCGTAAAGAAGAATGAGTCTTAACAACTGGGCTAAAGATGTGATTAAAGCTGCTACATAAGTTAAAGCTGCAGCAGAAAGGACTTTTTTAGCTCCGTTTAATTCTTCCTTTTCTAAAAAATGTTTTTCATCCAGTATTGCCAAAGCTCTGTTGCTGGCATTAAGTTCCACCGGAAGGGTAATAAGCTGAAATAATGCCACCATGGAAAAAGCAATTATTCCAAAAGTTACAAGACCTGACATATCAATGATAATTCCTAGCAAAATCAGCGGCAATGAAAGGGTTGAGCCTAAATTTGCAATGGGAACAATGGCATTTCTTATTTTTATAGGCATATAGTTTTCTGCATACTGAATTGCATGGCCTGTTTCATGGGCGGCAACTCCAATAGACGCTATGGAAGTGCTGTTATACACACTGTCGGAAAGTCTGATTACATTGTGGGCAGGGTCATAGTGGTCAGTTAAATTTCCTCTGATATGTTCTATTCTTATATGCTGTAAGCCATGGCTGTCTAAAATTCGTCTTGCCGCATCAGCAGCTGTTATTCCATAGAAAGAATTTACAGTTTTATATCTGTTAAAGGTGGAAGATACTTTCCATTGGGCAAATGCACCCAAAAGCATGGCGGGTATAATGAGAACGATATAATAATAGTCATAATAAAACATATTAATCACCTCATGAATTAATTTTTAATAGGTTTGATATGGTTGTACTATATGTAAAACCAGGTTTATTTATAAGCGGTTCATATTAAAAATAATTTATGCTCCGAAGATAATGCCTTTTTCCGGGTGTCTGCCCATTATAAAATCCCTGGCCGACATTCTCTTTGAGCCTTCAAGCTGAACCTCCGTAAATTCCAATGCACCATTTCCACAGGCAACTATCATTTTTTTATTGTCCAAAAGTTCTCCCGGATTTTTTCCGGAGCCCTTTGCCATAACAGCTCTGTGAATTTTCAGCAGCTTGCCATTATAATGGGTAAATGCCACAGGCCATGGGGACAGACCACAGATTAGATGGTGAAGTTCTTCAGCGGATTTTGTAAAGTCAAGTTCTGCAATTTTTTTATCCAGCATAGGTGCATAACAGGATAAACTGTCATCCTGCTTAACAGGGTGAAGATCGCCGTTTTGGATTTTTTCAATAGTTTCAGCTATAACATCTGCACATATGGGTGCAAGTCTGTCATGCAGTTCTCCATAAGTTTCATTTTCGCCGATTGGTGTAGTGATGGTATGAAGCATATTGCCTGTATCCAGTCCTTCAGCCATCTGCATAGCAGTTACACCACTTTCTTTTTCGCCGTTTATAACTGCCCATTGAATAGGGCCTGCACCTCTGTATTTAGGCAAAATTGAAGCATGACCATTAATACAGCCATATTTAGGAAAATCTAAAATGTCTTTGGGTAAAATCCTGCCATAAGCTACTACCACAATTAAATCAGGATTATAGTCTTTTATTAAATTTAATACAGTGCCATCACGCATTTTAGTAGGCTGATGAACAGGTAAATCATATTTTAAAGCCAATTCCTTTACAGGTGGAGGAGCAAGTTTATATCCTCTGCCTTTGGGTTTGTCAGGCTGTGTGAATACAGCTGCCACATTATGGCCATCATCTATGATTCTTTGCAGTGTTGGTACTGCAAAATCGGGAGTTCCCATAAAAATTATTTTCATATCAGCAAGGTCCTTTTCTCTAATTATTTTAGGTCAGCGGGGTCCAGCATATATTCGCATATATCTTTAAAGATAACACCATTTAAATGGTCTGTTTCGTGGCATATGGCTCTTGCAAATAAATCCTCGGCAACTATGGAAAATTCTTCGCCTTTTCTGTTTTGAGCTTTTACCTTAACTTTCTTAGGACGCTTAACTATAGCATATTCGCCGGGGGAAGAAAGACAGCCCTCAGTGTCTTCTATTATTGCGGAAGATGTGAGAGTGATTTCAGGATTAATGAATTCCACAAGACCATTTCCAACATCAATTACACAAATTCTCTTTAAAAGTCCTACCTGTGGAGCAGCAAGTCCTACACCGTTTGCTTTATACATTGTTTCAGCCATATCATCAAGAAGTGACCAAAGTTTTTCGTCAAATTTTTCCACTGTTCTGCATTTTTTGTGAAGTATGTCCTCAGTATCTTTTACTATTGTTCTTATAGCCATTTAAAAATCTCCTTACTTTTTTATTAATTTGTGTATTTTAGCCATCATAATTTGTATCTATGTACAGATTTACATGGCTGTATTTTTTTTCTTTTAAAAATTCTTCTTGTACAGTTTCCATAAGATTATAAAAATCTTTTTGATGACTGTGTTTTATCAGCATATTATAATGATATTTTCCTGCTATTTTATATACATCGGCTTCTACAGGGGCAAGAGTTTTTATAGGGAGCTTTTGGTAATTTTTTTCTGCCATACAGCTCACCAGTTGTCCGCAGAATTTTGCCGCCTGTGAAGTAAGAGTTTCGTTGTCCCCCGAAAAGATAAGACAAGTCAGTTTGCAGAAAGGGGGGTAGAGATTTATTTTTCTGAATAGAATTTCCTCTTTGTAAAAATCTTCGTAATCCTGTTTTGAGGCAAGCTGTATAATCTGATTATCAGGAATGGAAGTTTGAATATAAGCTCTGCCCGGAAGACTGCCCCTTCCTCCTCTGCCAACCACTTGAGTGATTAGGGAAAAAGCTCTTTCACAGCCTCTGAAACTTTGAGAAAACAGTGCCTGATCAGCAGTAAGCACACCTACCAAAGTAACTTTTGGGAAGTTAAGTCCTTTTGCCACCATTTGTGTTCCAATCATAATATCATATTTACCATTGGCAAAGTCGGAAAAGTTCTTTTCATAAGATTCCAAATTCATGGTTGTGTCCATATCCATACGAAGAATACGGGCAT
>JAHHUB010000029.1 GCA_020024175.1 Oscillospiraceae bacterium
GTTTTATTTTATGCGTTTGGATAAATATTTAAAAGTTACCCGTCTTATTAAAAGAAGAACAGTGGCAAACGAAGCTTGTGATGCTGGCAGAATCAGTGTAAATGACAAAGTTCAAAGAGCATCTTATGATGTAAAAGACGGAGATATAATCGAAATTAATCTGGGTCAAAAACCCTTGAAAGTAAAAGTTTTGAAGGTAACTGAATATACAACCAAGGAAACAGCCGCAGAACTTTATGAAGTTGTGGAATAATTTTTTAAGATACGGAGATGTTGAATTTTGGAATTCCGTACAAATAAATCACAACTGCAAAACTAAAGTCCTGTAAATTCTAAAAGGATTTACAGGACTTATTTTATTTGCCGTCTGTGTATAAAAAATCATTTGGTGAGAAGAACTGTATTTTGACTTTGAAAGATTTATTTTCTGTATCAGACAATGTAAATTCCCAGATATTGTCATCACCTTCAAGCTGTATAATATCAACACCTTGTCCGGTAGCGGTTTTAGCAGGAAATTCAAATTCATAACTGTAAGTTTCATAATTATATAAAGTACAGGTTCTGAGATGGGTTGTGTTTACATCAAAAAAATTTTTTATGTAGGATTCTACTTCTTTTTCAGGGACGGAAACCTTGCCGTTTTTGATTTTTACAGTGATGCCGCTCAGGTATTCTTCAAGTCTTTTGTATTGGTAAAATCTCACTAGATTTTCCGCAGGCAATTCATTGGCATTTTCCCAAGGGGAGCAATACATAAGTTTTGATAAATAATAATATTTTATATATTCATCAAATAGCATCTGTTTATCATCATCACTGATTTCTGTTATAATTTTATTTTCTCTCAATGTATTGGCGAAAAATTTAATAGAATCTCCTGTTGATTTAAGTGTCAGTGTCATGTTATAAGTTTTATTTGACATGGGATAAGTTAAAGTATAATCTATAAAAATTTTATCAGTGTCTTTATATGTGTTGGTGATTTTATAAAATTTGTTATCCAATGGATTAAGCACATTGGGAAGACTGTATGTTTTGCTGTTTGAGTTATATAAATCGGATTTTCTGAGATAATCCGAAGAAATATCAAAAAATTTTTTTATTTCCTTTTCAAGTTCATCAGCAGGGAAAAAAAGCCCTTCTTTTCCTTTGACTTTGTATTTGTCAATGTAATTTGTATCATTTTTATGTAGTTTTTTCAGGTGATAACTGTACCACATTATGTAGTTATCCGCTTTTATTTCTTCGGGTTTGTTCCATTGAGAACTACTTAGAAGATAGTCTAAATTTTCAAAGCATTCTGTAATTTCATTTTCATTTATGACTTTTTCGGTGGACTGTAAATTTTCATTGGAATTATTTTTTTCGTAAGATTCCGAAGCGGATTGGGAAATATACTGTGATTCTTCCGAATTTTTATCAGAATTTTCTATTTGAATTTCTGATAAATTTCTGTTTTTTTCTGTACAGGAGGATAGACATATTAATGCTGCCAAAATAACAGAAAAAATTTTTTTCATAATATCATCCTTTCATTGTTCATTTGTTTTTTCTATGTAAAATTAATTTATTGATACTGTAATATTTTATAAAATGTGAGAATAAAATTTTATTAATATAAGGGAAGGAGAATTATTATGGAAGAATTAAACAGTATTATGCATCACCAACTGTATTTAGAGGAGAGAAACAAGCTGAAAATAACAGGAGTTACAGATATAGGTATTTTCAATGATGAAAGCATATCAGTGTCCACTGTCCAGGGAGATATTATAGTAAGAGGAGAAAATCTGCATATTACCAAAATTGATGTGGATAGCGGTGAACTTTTGGCAGAAGGAAATTTTTATGATGTATCCTATTTGGAACAGCAGAATAAAAATGAAAGTTTTTTTGCCAAACTTTTCAGATAGGGGAAGTTTTGTTTGGGATTACAGATGACAGAACAATTAACAGCATTTTATCACTCAGCATTGATAGGATGTCTGCTTTGGTTTTTTTATGATATAATAAGAATTATGAGATGTTTAATCAATCCGCCGATTTTTTGGATAAACATTGAAGATGTTATTTTTTCTTTTATTGCATCACTTATATGTTTTGGAATCACATTGACAGTGTATCCTGGAACATTCAGATTATATATGCTGGCAGGCATTATTATGGGAGGTTTAATTTATCATTTTTGTGTTGGCAAATATATAGTGAGGTTTATAGGGTTAAAATTTGCAAAAATAAGAAAATTTATAAATAAGCGAATAATTCTCTGCAAAAACAAAAATAAATAACTATATATCTATTGCATATTCAAAATAAATTGTGTATAATATATTCTATGTACATATTATATATGAAAAGGAGTTCTTTACCATGGGTAAAAACAGGAAACAAAAAACAAATCCCATAGTTAAACTTTGTTTAATGGTGTTTACTTTCTATATTGTAGTATGTCTTGTCAATTCCCAAATAGATATATCCAAAAAGAGAGATGAACTGGAAAGTATTGCTGAGAAAATTTCCATTCAGGAAGTTGAAAACAAAAAACTTGAGAGAATTATTAATTCTGATAAAGACGATGAATATATCGAGAAATTGGCACGGGAAAAACTTAATTTTGCATATCCTGACGAAAAAATTTATATAGATATTTCGGGCAATTAAAGGATAATATTTTTTGAGGAGGATTTTCCAAAGTATGCAGCAAGTTGCAGTAGGAAACATTTTAGAAGGAAAAGTAAGCGGGATAACCAAATTCGGCGCTTTCATTGATTTTGAAAACGGTCAAACAGGTATGGTACATATCTCCGAGGTGGCATCCGACTATGTGGAAAAAATTTCGGATTATCTGAAAATCGGACAGACAGTAAAAGTCAAAGTAATGAGTATTTCCGATGACGGAAAAGTCAGTTTGTCCATAAAAAAAGCCGCGGAAAATAACGGCTTTAAAGGGGGCAGCAGATCATCTGTAACAAGGCCGCCAAGAATCGAATTTGATTCTCCCAAAAAAGCCAGCGGAAATATGAGCTTTGAAGATATGATGACCAAGTTTAAACAGACCAGTGATGATAAAATGTCGGATCTCAAAAAATACATGGATGTAAAACAAAAGGGTTCATCTAAAAGAAATAAACCCAGAATGTAATTAAGAACAGGGTATGGGCTCAGTGCTTATACCCTGTTTAGTTTGTTAAAAAACTAAGATAATAAAAGGTGAAATTAATGAAAAAATCAGACTTTTGGTTTAATTTGCCGGAAGAACAAATTGCTCAGACTCCTGTTTATCCTCGTGACAGTTCCAGACTTTTAAAATTGGACAGAAAAACAGGAGAAACTGAGGATTTAGTTTTTACCGATATTGAAAAAATTCTTAACAAAGGGGATTTGCTGGTTTTAAACAATTCCAGAGTTATTCCCGCAAGACTTTATGGCAACAAGGAAGAAACAGGGGGCAAAATAGAATTTCTCATGCTTAATATGAGAGAAAAGGACCTATGGGAAATTATGGTTAAACCCGGCAAAAAGGCAAAACCGGGCAGTAAGTTTATTTTCGGTGACGGAATTTTAAAAGCTGAAATTATTGACAGTGTTGAGGGTGGAAATCGTCTGGCAAAATTTACTTATGACGGCGATAATATTTATGATATACTTGATAAAATCGGAAATATGCCTTTGCCTCCTTATATAACCAAAAAACTTGAGGATAATGAACGCTATCAGACAGTTTATTCCAAGGAAGTAGGCTCTGCGGCAGCTCCTACAGCGGGCCTTCACTTTACTCCCGAACTTATGAAAAAGCTGGAAGAAAAGGGTGTAAAACTTGCTTATGTAACACTGCATGTAGGTCTGGGGACATTCCGACCTGTAAAAGAAGATGAAATCACAGACCACAAAATGCACACTGAGCAGTATTTCCTGCCTGAAGAAACTGCCAAAATGATAAAAGAAACCAAAGCAGCAGGGGGCAGAGTTATTGCAGTGGGAACAACTGCCTGCAGAACTTTGGAATCTGTGGCAACTTTTAAAGGTGAAATTATGGCAGCTCATGGGGATACAGATATATTTATTTACCCCGGATATGAATTTAAAGTGCTTGACGGTATTATTACCAATTTCCATTTGCCGGAAAGCACTCTGATTATGCTTGTTTCCGCCTTTGCAGGCTATGAGCATACAATGAACGCATATGACCATGCGGTAAAGGATAAATACAGATTTTTCAGCTTTGGTGATGCAATGATTATTTTTTAGAAATTTTATAAAGGGGAAGAAAAATGTATAAATTAATTAAAAAACAAGGCAATGCAAGGCGTGGAGAGTTTACCACCGTCCATGGCACAGTCCAAACTCCGGCTTTTATGAACGTGGGTACGGCGGCAGCTATAAAAGGCGGTATTTCTTCCTATGACTTAAAAGATTTAAAATGCCAGGTAGAACTTTGCAACACTTACCATTTACATTTAAGACCGGGTGATGATGTAGTCTATGAACTTGGAGGACTTCATAAATTCATGGGTTGGGACAAGCCTATTTTGACTGACAGCGGCGGTTTTCAGGTGTTCTCTTTGTCAAAACTCCGAAAAATTCAGGAAGAAGGGGTTTACTTCCAGTCCCATATAGACGGAAAACGCATTTTTATGGGGCCGGAAGAAAGTATGCAGATTCAGTCCCATTTAGCCTCCACCATAGCTATGGCTTTTGATGAATGTATCGAAAACCCTGCTCCCTATGATTACACCAAAAAATCCATAGAAAGAACAACTCGTTGGTTGGAAAGATGCAAAAAAGAAATGGCAAGACTTAATTCTTTGCCTGAAACAATAAATAAAAATCAGTTGCTTTTTGGGATTAATCAAGGTTCCACCTATAAGGATTTGAGAATACAGCATATGAAAGATATTGCAGCTCTTGATTTGGACGGCTATGCAATCGGCGGACTTGCCGTAGGTGAAACTGCTGAAGAAATGTATGATATTATTGAAACAGTTGAACCTTATATGCCTGCTGACAAAATAAGATATTTAATGGGTGTGGGAACTCCTGCAAATATTATTGAGGCTGTTTACAGAGGTGTTGATCTTTTTGACTGTGTAATGCCAAGCAGAAATGCAAGACATGGACATCTTTTTACATGGAGCGGAATTATCAACATAGGCAATGCAAAATATGAGAGAGATGCCTCTCCTATTGACAGCCAGTGCGACTGCCCTGTATGCAGAAACCACAGCAGAGCTTATATAAGACATCTTATGAAAGCTCATGAAATGTTGGGAATGAGACTTGCTGTTATACACAATTTGTACTTTTATAATACATTGCTGGAAAGAATACGCTTTGAACTTGATAATGACACATTTGATGCATTTAGAGAACAATATTTGCCAATACTCAGCAAAAGAGTTTAAACATTTTGTAAACTCTATTGATTTTTTATGCAAATTTAGCTATAATTAACACTGTTACATTAAAATATTTTAATTTTAAAGGAGAAGTTTTATCATGACAAATTATCTTTTGCAGGCAGCTCAGGCTCAGCCAAATGCTAATGCTGCATTTATGAGTCAAATTGCAATTATTGCTTTGATGTTCGCATTTCTCTATTTCTTTATGATTCGTCCTCAGAAAAAGAGAGATAAAGAATTGCAGAATATGAGAAGCACACTTGAAATAGGCGATGAAGTTATCACAATCGGCGGTATTGTAGGTATTGTCATCAGCGTTAAAGAAGATATAGTTGTTTTGGAAACAGGCAGTGACAGAAATAAAATCAGAGTTACTAAATGGGCTATTCAATCCAATATTACAGCAAGTGAAAGAAATGCCGCTGCTAAGAAGCTGGCTGCAGAAAAAGCAGCAGAGGAAAAGAATTCTTCCAAAGAAGAAAAGTAATAAGTAATATTCTCACTTTGTGTTTCATATATTAAAATAATCAACATATGAAACGGAGGAGAGATTTTGGCAGAAGAAAATAAAAAATCTGATAACAGCATATATAAATATTTGGAATGTATAGGTTTTGGCTGCATATGTTCACTGGGGGTAATATTGCTTATCTTTTCTATTGGACATTATGTTGTAATGGCAGCTCACCTCCCCTTTAAGGCAGTGGAACCTTTGGTTACATTTGCCGGAGCGGCAGGAGGATTTTCCGCAGGATTTATATCATCGGCTCTGTACCGAAAAAAAGGTATGTTAAACGGCTTTATCTGTGGTATTGTTATATATGCGGTAATGCTTATATCAAATTTATCTTATGGAAATTCTGTTACAATTATGGCTGTTTTTAAATTTCTTCTGGTTGCAATTTCTTCTGTATTAGGAGGAATTGCCGCAGTAAATAAAAAGAAAAAACGCAAAATATATTGAAATATCAAAAAAAATATGCTATACTTATAAAAAGTTTTCAGATGAAAGTCTAAAACAAAAAAGAATGTGAGGTATACTAAAATGGCACATATTAAAACAATTAACAAAGCTAACTTGAAGCAATCCGCTGTTAAGGGCGGTTGCGGCGAATGTCAGGCTTCCTGCCAATCTGCATGTAAGGTTTCCTGCACAGTTGCAAACCAAAAATGTGAAAAGGCTGCTAAGTAGTTTAAGCTTTTACAAGTTAGAAATTTAGGGACATTAATTTGTCCCTAATTTTTGTTATATGCTATGATAATACGAAAGGAAAAAAATTACAGATGATACATAAATACCAGTTAAACGGTTATAATATAGTTCTTGATGTACACAGCGGTGCTGTTCACTGCGTGGACGAGCTTACATACAATATTTTGGATTACATAGAAAATGAAAAGCCAACAGAAAAATGCCCTCAAAAGGCATTGGATGAGCTTAAATCAAAGTACTCCGAAGCTGATATTAAAGAAGCATACAACGAAATTTATGCACTCTATAAAGATGGAGAACTTTTTACCGAAGATGTTTACAGAGATTATGCAGATATGAAGATTAAGGCTCCTGTTAAAGCAATGTGCCTTAATATTGCTCATGACTGTAATCTTCGTTGTGAATACTGTTTTGCCGGCAAAGGCGACTATTGTCAGGGCAGAATGCTCATGTCAGAAGAAGTAGGTAAAAAAGCTATTGACTTTGTGCTGACACATTCCGGAAACAGACATAACTTGGAATTGGATTTCTTTGGCGGTGAACCTCTTATGAACCTTGATGTGGTTAAAAAAGTTGTTGAGTATGCACGCTCTAAAGAAGAAGAATACAACAAGAAATTCAGATTTACCATGACAACTAACGGTATGCTTCTTGATGATGATACAATCGACTTCCTTTGCAAGGAAATGAGCAATATCGTTTTGTCCATTGATGGAAGAAAAGAAGTAAATGACAAAATGCGTCACCGTGTTGATGGCACTGGTTCTTATGATGCTATTATGCCTAAGTTCCAAAAACTGGTTAAACAAAGAGGGGACGGACAATACTATGTACGCGGAACATTTACCAAGTGGAACAAGGATTTTGCAGATGATGTAGTGCATTTAAACGAAATGGGATTTGACCAAATCAGTATGGAACCTTGCGTTTCTGATCCTGAATATGACTATTCTCTTACAGAGGCTGACTTGCCGGAAGTATTTGCAGAATATGAAAAATTGGCTGATATTATCATTGATAAGAAAAAGAAGGGAGAAGGCTTTAACTTCTTCCACTTTATGGTTGATTTAGACCAGGGGCCATGTGCAATTAAGAGACTTAGAGGATGCAGCTGCGGAAATGAATATGTGGCAGTTGACCCTGACGGCAGTATTTATCCATGCCACCAATTTGTGGGCAAGGAAGAATGGAAATTGGGAAATGTATTCGATGGTGAACTCAGCGAAGAAATCAGAGATGTATTTGCCAAGTGCAATATTTACACAAAAGAACACTGCTCTGACTGTTGGTGTAAATTCTTCTGTTCAGGTGGCTGCAATGCAAACGGACTTCAATATGCAGGCAGCGTTTATAAGCCTTATGGTTTGGCTTGTGAAATGGAAAAAAAGCGTATTGAATGTGCAATTATGATTAAAGCAGCTCTGGCTGACGAATAATTTTTATTTTAATTTTTTGGATGATGGACTGTTTCTTTGGAATAATTCTACTGAAGAATGGGAAAAAATACTGGGTGAAAGATTTAATATAATAAAAGCTGACAAGCTTTACTATTCCGAAAATGAATTTAACAGAGTATTTTGGCTTACAACAAAATAAATTTTAAAATACTCTTTTGTTTTTTAAAATTTTGTGATAGAATAATATTACTTACATAAATAGGAGGTAATACCAATGAAAGCATATGATACAGTAAAAAAAGTTGAACTTGAAGTTTCTGAACAGGACTTGCTTAACCTTATGAAGAATGAAAACAGACAGGTTGATCTTATCCTCAAAGAAAAAGTAACAGACAGCGACGGATATCTCACATGGGATGTTGAACATTGGTGCAGTGTTGATGGCAAGCGTTTCATTCGTACATACGCATTGGAAGGCAGAGAACTCAGAGACAGCACAACTCACAACATCTACGACATTCGTACAGACTTTAAGCCTGAAAATGCCGCTAAAATTCAAATCAGCTAATTTAAACTGTTTTAAAAAGACTGACAATCACTAAGATTGACAGTCTTTTTGTATATAATTAAACTTATAAATATGTAAAAAATGAAAATAAATGGATTATTATGTTTTGTATTTTTACATAATTATTAAATCAGAAAATAACTAACAAAAAAGAGCATTTATTTTTATTTTATTTCACCATTGTTAATTTACACAAAATGTGTTATAATACAATCAAAGATTAGACAAAACGGACAAGTTTTTCTGATTTTTTCGCACATCAAGTGAAATTTATTTCAAAAGGAGCTGAATCTATGAAGGTTATCATTACAGCTAGGAAGACAATAGTAAAGGACAGCTTTAAAGAAAAAGTTGAAAAAAGACTTGCAAAATTTGATCGCTTTTTCGGAGAGGAGGCTACTGCTAATGTAACAGTAACTCATGAAGGTGACCGGGAAATTGTCGAAGTTACAATCAAATTCAAAGGCATGACCTACAGAGCTGAAAGAACAACAGAAGACAGAGCAATCTCTTTTGATGCGGTTTGTGATGTACTTATGAAACAAATCGTTAAAAACAAAAAGAAACTTGATAAAAAGGTTAAATCCGAAGCATTTGTTGATCTTCATGATTTTGCAGATGAACCAGAAGAAGAGTACAAAATCGTTAAATCCAAAAAGTATTCCATAAGACCAATGACGGCTGAGGATGCTATTTTGAACATGAATCTGATAGATCATCAATTCTTCATTTTCAATAATGCCGAAACAGGAAAGGTAAATCTGATTTACCGCCGCAATGACGGAAACTATGGTCTAATTGAACCAGGAGAAGACGAAGAATAATTATAAAAATAATTAACAAATATTGGGCACAGTTTCTAATTGGGACTGTGTCCATTTTAAATGTCAATTAATAAATGGATAAAAATGTAATAAATCAATAAGTTTTTTTATATTTTCAATAAAATACTTGACAATAACATAAAAATATGGCAACATTATATATAGATATAATAAATTTAAATGTAAATGTAAATGTAAATGTAAATGTAAATGTAAATGTAAACAATTAAAACTGTCGGTGGGTAAGGATATTATATTTTTACACGCTAATGGACAGCTTTTTGCGTTTTGTGTTATTTTTTTATCAATATACATAAGAGAGGTGAGCATATTTTGGATAGCAGTTGCGGGCGAAGTATAGGTTCGCAAAATACAAATTGTAAAATGATAAAGTTAATATGCTCATGGTATATGTTTTAAATATGTTCCAAAAAGTTGATTAGCTGCTTGGGACTTGATATTTTATTGCAAAGTTTAGTAATTATCCCGTGAGTGATGTTAATTCTGTCATTTTATGTCAGAATTTTATTTACGAGGTGATTTTATGACAAAGGAAATTTTGCTTAGTTTACTCAACGAAAAAAAATATAAATCCATACATGATGTGCTGTCTAAGTACAATGCAGTGGATATTGCTAATCTTTTATCGGAACTGGAAATGAAAGATTTGGCACCGGTTTTCAGAATGATTGAAAAAGATAAAGCTGCTGAAGTATTCTCTTATATGGAAAATGATCAGCGTGAACATTTATTAAATAGTTTTACAAATCAGGAAATACAGCATATTTTAGACTCTATGTACACTGATGACATGATTGACTTTTTGGAAGATATGCCTGCTAATGTGGTAAAGCCATTGCTTGAAAATATAGATTCCGAAACCAGAGCCGAAATAAACAAAATTTTGAAATACGGCGAAGACAGTGTAGGAAGTATAATGACTACAGAGTTTGTGGAATTATATCCTGATATGACTGTATCTGAAGCTTTAGCCAGAATTAAAAAAGTGGGAATTGAAAGTGAAACAATTTACACTTGTTATGTAATTGAAAGAAGAAAACTTGTGGGAGTTGTTTCGGCTAAAAAACTCCTGATCAGTGATGACGATGTGCTGATAAAAGATATTATGCATGAGGAATTTGTATTTTCTCATACCACCGATGACCGTGAAGATGCAGCTAAAATGTTTAGAAAATACGGATTTATAGCACTTCCTGTTTTAGACAGTGAAGGTCTTATTGTGGGAATTGTAACTTTTGATGATGCTATTGATGTATTGACAGAAGAAACTACAGAAGATATGCAGAAAATGGCAGCTATGGTTGCCAATGATGAATCATATCTTAAAACTTCGGTATTTACTCATGCTAAAAACAGAATAGTGTGGCTTTTAGTTTTAATGCTGTCAGCTTCTGTTACAGGTATGATTATTTCAAAATATGAAAAAGCCTTTGCAGTAGTACCTTTGCTTGTTTCATTTATACCAATGCTTATGGATACAGGCGGAAACTGCGGTTCACAAAGTGCTACACTGATAATCAGAGGTTTGGCAGTAGATGAACTGCATTTTTCGGATTTTTGGAAAATAATATGGAAAGAATTCAGAGTTTCACTGCTGGTAAGTGCTGTACTTGCTTTAGCCAATACCCTTAGAATTTATATTATATACAAAGATTTAGCTTTGGCTGTTGTTGTAGGGTTTTCAATTATATGTACGGTAATTGTGGCTAAAATGGTGGGTTGTACTTTGCCTGTATTGGCAAAAAAACTGAAAATGGATCCTGCTATAATGGCAGCTCCTCTTATTACTACAATAGTAGATACTTGTTCAATAATAATTTATTTCAAAATAGCAACAATTATGTTTGATATTCAGTAATATAAATTGAAAGATTTATATAAATAATTAAAATTAAATTTGTTATGGAGGATGTTATATGGGCAGCGATAAAAAGGAGTTAATCAAAGAATATTTAATGATTGCAGTTGGCACATTTATCACTTGTGTGGGTGTTTATTACTTTATGGTGCCTCAGGATATTGTAACAGGTGGAGTTTCCGGTTTGGCGATTGTAATTCATCATATTATGCCATTGCCTATATCAGTAATTACATTTATATTGAATGCTTTGCTGTTGGTTATCGGATTTATTTTTCTTGGTAAAGAATTTGGTGTCAAAACAATTTATTCTACGATTTTGTTTTCATTTTTTATATATTTGATGGAAACATTTACACCTCTTGATGGTTCTCTTACAGATATTTTGTGGCTTGATTTGGTTATGGCGGTAATTATCTCCAGCTATGGCTTATCAGTTGTATTTAACCAAAATGCTTCTACAGGGGGAACTGATATTCTTGCAAGAATGTTTAATAAGTATTTAAACATGGATTTAGGCAATGGTTTGCTCCTGGCAGATGTTGTTGTAGTAACAGGTGCTATCTTTGTATTTGGTTTAAAAACAGCTCTTGTAGGTATATTTGGCTGGTTCCTGGCAGGTCTTTCAATTAACTACTTCATTGACGGATTTAATGTAAAAAAAGAAGTTACTATTATGTCAGATTGTCCTGAAGAAATTAAAGAATATATTCTTCATACTCTAAGTCGCGGACTTACCACTTATGATGGCAAGGGTGGTTATACTAAAACAGATAAGGAAATTATTGTTACGGTTCTTGAAAGAAACCAGTATTCAAAATTGAAAATAGCTCTAAAAGAAATTGACCCTAAATGTTTCCTTATTGTCAGAACGGTTCATGAAGTAATGGGAGAAGGTTTCTCTGATTTGGGCTAGGATGATGGTTTTAGTTATCAGTGATTTAAGGAGGAAATTCTATGAGTAATATCAAACGAAAATATTCTCAGGAAGAAGTTTGGGCTTTAATGCACGGACGAATATATTATAATAAAAATGATTTGAATATTTTTGTAAAAAAGAAAACACCTTATTCATATACAATGAATTTAGGCAATATATGGAGCTATGTTATATCTAT